>JAKBCJ010000227.1 GCA_021807975.1 Pseudomonadota bacterium
CATCCGCGAACAGCCGCCCGCACACCGAAGCCGCCCGGCCTGGCCCGACCTGCGCCACCCGAAAACCCTGCAACACCGTCATGCCCGCCGGCTCCCAATTCGTCAGCGCGGCAACGATGCACAGAGACGCAGCGGTTTACAAACCGGCGCGAACGCTGCCACCCTCCATCGATCGAGGACAACAGTGCCCATACAAGTCATTCTGGATTGCGATCCCGGCACCGACGACGCGCTGGCCGTTTTGCTGGCGCTGGCGTCGCCGGAGTTGAACGTGCTGGCCGTAACCGTCGCCGGCGGCAATGTCGGGCTGACGCACACGCTGCGCAACGCGCGGGCGCTGGTGTCGCTGACCGGCCGCGACACGCCGGTTTACGCCGGGGCGGATCGCCCGCTGCTGGGTGCTTTCGTCAGTGAAACGGGCGTTCATGGTCAGGACGGCATCGGCGGCGTGGTCCTGCCCGAAGGCGCGCCGCCAGCCCCTGGTCTGGCCGCCGACGTCATCCGGCGCATCCTGCGCGATTCCGTCGAACCGGTCACGCTGATTGGCATTGGTCCGGCCACCAACCTCGCGCTTGCCCTGACCACAGAACCGGCGCTGGCCGAACGGGTGGCCCAGATCGTGCTGATGAGCGGCGCCTGGGCCGAGGGCAATGTGACTCCGGCCGCCGAATTCAACGCCTGGAGCGACCCGGAGGCGCTGGCGGTCCTGCTGGCCTGCGGGCGTCCGGTGGTATTCGCGACGCTGGAACTGACGGCGCAGGCGCTGGTGACGCAGGCTGTCATCGCCGGTTGGCGCGGCCTCGGCGCCGGGCGCTGCCTTCAAGCCGCCTGTGATATCCAGGCGACCGTGCCGGCCTCTCGCAGGTTGGGCGGGGCAGGGGCGCCGTTGCACGACCCATGCGCGGTCGCATGGCTGATACAGCCGGAGTTGTTCACCGCCCGCCCATGTTCCGCCCGGGTGGATCTGGGGCCGGGACCGGGGCGCGGCCGCACCCTGATCGATCGCTGGAACCGCACCGGCGATAAGCTGAACGCCGTCGTCCTGGAAACGCTCGATGCCCCCGGGTTCTTCGACCTGATCGGGGGCCGACTCGCGCTTTTGCCGTGACCGCGGCACCGTTACTTCACACCGAGGAGATACCGCATGGACCCCAACGCACTGCCCTTCGACGCCGACGCCATGCTGCTTGGCTTGCGCCAATGGGTCGAATGCGAAAGCCCGACCTTCGATGCCGGCGCCGTCAACCGGATGATGGATGTCGCCTCCCGCTCGTTGATCCTGGCCGGTGCTCGGATCGAGCGGATCGCCGGCCGTATGGGGCTGGGGGACTGCGTCCGGGCGACCTTCCCGCATCCGACGCCCGATGTGCCGGGGATTCTGGTGATGGGGCATCTGGACACGGTGCACCCGATCGGAACGCCGATCCCGTTTCGGCGCGAGGGTAACAAAGCCTGGGGGCCGGGCATCCTGGACATGAAAGGCGGCAACTATCTGTCGCTGGAGGCGATCCGCCAACTGCACGGCGCCGGCCTGCGCACCGCGCTGCCGATCACCGTGCTGTTCACCAGCGACGAGGAAATCGGCAGTCCTTCCACCCGCGACCTGATCGAGGCCGAGGCGTCGCGCCATAAATACGTTCTGGTGCCGGAACCGGCCCGCCCTGATGGCGGCGTGGTGACGGGGCGTTACGCGATCGCCCGCTTCAACCTGGAAGCGACGGGCAGACCGAGCCACGCGGGGGCGGCGCTGGGGGCTGGACGGTCGGCGATCAAGGAGATGGCCCGCAAGCTGATCGAGATCGAGGACATGACCACCGATAGCTGCACCTTCAGCGTCGGTGTGATCCACGGCGGCCAGTGGGTGAACTGCGTCACCACGACATGCACTGGAGAGGCACTGTCGATGGCCAAGCGGCAGGAGGATCTTGATCGCGGCGTGGCCGCCATGCTGGCGTTGCGCGGGTCGTCGAATGAAGTGCAGTTCAAGGTAACTCGCGGCGTCACGCGCCCGGTCTGGGAACCCGACGCCAAATGCATGGCCCTGTACGAAACTGCACGGCGGGTCGCGGAGGGGCTGGGCTTCGCGATCAATCCGCAAAGCTCCGGCGGCGGATCGGACGGCAATTTTACCGGCGCCATGGGGGTGCCGACGCTGGACGGGCTGGGTGTGGCCGGGGCCGGGGCGCACACGCTGGACGAGCATATCCAGATCGACAGCCTGGCGTACCGCGGGAAACTGATGGCCGGGCTGCTGATGGCATTGACCTGATGCGGGTTATCGCCAGCCGCCCGCGGCTGTTCGCGGCTGTTCGCGGCTGTTCGCGGCTGTTCGCGGGCGTGGCGGCGATGCTGCTGCTGTTTCCGTTCCTGCCGTCGGGCTGGTCTGTCACCACGCGGGGCGTGACGGCCTGGGACTTGGGGGTACTGGTGTTTCTGGCGGCCTCCGCCCAGTTGTTCGCCACCAAATCGGCGGACGCGATGCCGGCCGCGGCCGAGGCCCAGCAGGAAGGCGAGTGGACGATTTTCTGGATCACCCTGGCGGTAGTGCTGGTCAGCTTTGTCGCGGTCAGCGGCGAGTTCGCCGCGATCAAAGGTGCAGGGACCGGCAGAGGCCGGGAAATCGCGCTGGTCGCGGTAACGCTGCTGCTGTCATGGCTGATGACGCATGTGACGTTCGCGTATCGCTATGCGCATGAGTTTTACGCCCGCGATAACGGCGGGCCGGATGTCGATCGTGGGCTGATATTTCCGGAGGAGAACGAGCCGGATTATCTGGATTTTCTGTACTTCTCGGTGGTGCTGGGGATGACGTTCCAGGTTTCCGACGTGCAGATATCCAGCCGGAAGCTGCGCCGGGTGGCGACGCTGCATGGGCTGCTGAGTTTTTTGTTCAATACGGTGATCGTTGCGTTCACAGTGAATATCGCCGCCGGGCTGATGGGATGAGGCGGGTATTTCGGGCGCACCGCATCCAGGTTGAACCAACCGGATCAGTCCTTACGGTCCCGGGCCTCTCCACGCGTTGCTGGGTCGGAACGGCTTGGAAGCACGGGTCACGACCGTCATCGGCGCAAACGCACGGCCCTGAGAGCGCGTAACGGCCCGGATCAGGGATCGCCCGCCAGATAGCCTCCTCGCGCTGCGGTTAAAGCCCGGCGGTAATGATAAGGTCTGTTATCCGGCGGCCCGAACCCCCAGCACATGCGCGATCGCAAAGGTCAGATCCGGCCGGTTCAGCGTGTAGAAATGAAACTCGTCAACGCCGTTCGCCTGCAGCAGCCGCACCTGTTCCGCCGCCACCACCATGCCGATCATGCGCCTTGTTTCCGGGTCGTTTTCCGTACCCTCGAACAGCCGGACCATCCAGTCCGGCACGCTTGCGCCGCACATGGCAGAGAACTTCGCCGCCTGGGCGAAATTGGACACCGGCATGATCCCCGGCACGATCGGCGCCTTGATTCCGGCCGCCAGACACAGATCCAGGAACCGCAGATAGGTCGTGGTATCGAAGAAATACTGGGTGATCGCCCGGGTTGCCCCGGCATCCAGCTTGCGCTTCAGGTTCTCCAGGTCGGCCATCGGGCTGGACGCCGCCGGATGAACCTCGGGGTAAGCCGCGACCGAAATTTCAAAATCCGCCACGGCCTTCAGCCCGGACACGAGGTCGGACGCAAACCGGTAACCGCCCGGGTGAGGTTCGTACGCCGAACCCGGCGGAGGATCGCCGCGCAGCGCAACGATATGGCGCACTCCGGCATCCCAATAGGACCGGGCCACGTCGTTCACCTCCTGCTGCGTGGCACCGACGCAGGTCAGGTGTGCGGCAGGGACCAGCTTGGTGTCACGGGCGATCCGTGCAACCGTCGCGTGGGTGCGCGCCTGGGTTGTGCCGCCCGCGCCATAGGTGACCGACACGAACCGCGGGCCAAGCGGCGCCAGGCGTTCGATACAGGCCCAAAGCTGCTGCTCGAGGGCCTCGGTTCGCGGCGGAAAGAACTCGAACGACAGTTTGGGCGCCGGATTGGCGGCCGATTGGAATGGCAGCGCGTTGAAGCGAGGGCCGGTCAGCCAGCGCTGAAGGGGGGCGGGCGAAGTGTCCATCGGCGGTGAATCTCCGGTTTCGTCGTGTAACGCAAGAGCCGACTCGACAGATGGGGGGATTCCCCTGCCAATCCGCGGCATGGTAGACGCACTCAGTTTGGCGGTTCACGGAAAACTCAATAACAGGGTGTTCCATTACGCTTGAAAGTTGCCATGTCCTGCTCCACGCGACTATGGCTCCGAATTGGCCCGAGGATGTCGATGCATTGTGTCCCCCGTTTCCGCCGCTTGTTCTTCGGGACAGCTCGGCTCTTTCCCGTAGTAGCCACGGTGGTTCTGGGGTTGCAGGGCTGCGCGACCAAACCGCCGGCCGACGACCCGGACGCGGTCGCCGATTACGAACAGACCAACGACCCGCTGGAACCGACCAACCGGGTTTTCTACGCCATTAACAACGGCCTCGATACGGTAATCCTGAAACCGGCGGCGCTGGCTTACCGCTATGTCGTGCCCAGTCCCGTGCGGGAGGGGCTGCATCATGTGCTCGTCAATATCAGTTCGCCGGTTCAGCTTGCCAACGATATGATGGAAGGCAAACCGCGCAGGGCCGGCGATACGACCATGCGGTTCCTGATCAATTCCACGGTCGGGGTGTTCGGCTTCTTTGATGTCGCCACCAAATGGGGCTATCCGGACCACGATGCCGATTTCGGCATGACGCTAGCGTCCTGGGGCGTGCCGGAGGGCCCGTTCCTGTTCCTGCCGGTGCTTGGCCCCACTGATCCGCGCGATGCGGCGGGCTTTGGCATGGACATCGCCATCGACCCGTTCACCTGGATCGGGACCGGACCAAACCATCCCGGCTGGACGGCGTTTACATGGTCCAGATTCGGGTTAAATGCGATCGATGCCCGGGAACGTGTGCTTGACCCGCTTGACCAGATCAAGAAAACGGCGTTGGACCCATACGCCACGTTCCGTAGTCTCTATCGCCAGCATCGTCACGCCCAGATACAGGCAATGAAGGACGACCATCGCGAGACTACCCCGGCCTGGTTCCCGCAGCCAGCCGTCCCGCCCGCCCAATAGACGACCCATGTGACCGGAGCTCGGAACCACCCATGATTACTCGCCGGAACAGCCTGACTCTTGCCGCTTTTGCGGCGCTGCTGCCATTTTCCGCGCGTGCGCAGGGCACAGAAAGGGCCTCGGCCTTCGTGAAAGACGTCGGCGACAAGCTGGTCGCCGTGGTCAATGCCCCCGGGTCACTGGCCGTGAAACGTAACCAGATGGCACATATCATCGATTCCTCGGTGGATGTGGACGGCATTGGTAAATTCTGCCTCGGCCGCTACTGGCGCCAGGCGACGCCGGAACAGAAAAAGCAGTATCTGACGCTGTTTCATGAGGTTCTGGTGACCAGTATCACCGCCAAGCTCGGTGAATATCAGGGCGTGACCTTCACCATGGGGCGCGGCAAGCCGCAGGATGAGGAAGCCGTTGTATCCACCACTGTCGAGCGTCCCAACAGCCCCCCTACAACGGTGGACTGGATCATATCCAACCCGGCCAGCAACCCGAAGATCATCGATGTCGTGGCCGAGGGAACCTCTCTGCGCCTGACCCAGCGGAGCGATTATGCGTCCTATCTGTCGCATAATAACGGCACCATCGATGCGCTGATCGCCGCGATGAAGAACCAGATCTCGCAAAGCGGTTAGGCTGAATCGGCTTAGCCCAGCGCATTCCAGGCCAGCAGCAGAACGTAGCCGGCGATGGCTATACCGGCGTGGACCGCCATCGCGACCGGCTTGCGCCGCCACAGCAGCATGGCAATCCCGGTTACGATGGCCCCCACGAACAGCCAGGCGGCCATCGAACCAAACGACCCGACACCCGCACCGACACCCCGCACCGGCCCGCGCAACGCGAAACCCAGTGCGATCAGGCCGGCCGTTCCCAAAATGCCGTGCGCTATGCCAGCCGCCGGCGGCGGCCGCGCCACCCCCTCGGCAGCACGCAAATGCCAAAGCGCCAGAATCGTGCCGGCGGCGACCGCGCTCGTCAGTGTCCAAACGGCGAGCGAAATCAGCCCCATTCAGGCTATGACGCCCAGGCCGCGCAGTCTGGTGACATCGTCGTCGCTGTAACCAGCTTCGCGCAGCACCGCGTCATCGTGCTGCCCGACCGATGGTGCCCGCCGAGCGGGGACTTTTTCGACGCCATCGATGTGGAAGGGGGTCATCACGGTGAAGTGTTCGCCGTCCGCGAATGGCACCAGCGCGCCGGAATGGCGCATTTGCGGATCGTCCATTGCCTCGTTCACCGTGGCGACAATGCCGAAGGTCACCCCGACCCCGTCGAGTATCGTGCGCCACTCCGCCAGGTCGCGGGTGGCGAAAACCGCATCCAGCACCTTGGTCAGTTCGGTCGCATGCTGTTTGCGCGACTGCGGTGTGGCGAAGCGCGGATCGTCGGTCAGATCCTCCCGCCCGATCGCGGCCAGGAACGATGGAAGCTGCCGCTGCTCGTTGAACAGCGCCATGATGAACCAACGGCCGTCGCGCGACTGATAGTGGTTGGCCAGCGCGTTCGGTGAGTCGTCGCGGTGCGGACGCAGGCGAACGTCCTCGCCGAACAGCCGCGTTTGCACGGCACAGCCGTTGGCCCAAAGCCCGTTTTGCAACAGCGACGACCGGACGACGCCGCCCAGGCCGGTCTTTTCGCGCCGGTACAGCGCAGTCACGATCGCGGAATAAACCCCGGTGGCGCTGGGAAAATCGCCCATGCCGGGCATCGAGCGCGATGGCACCGTTGATGCATCGGATCGGACCATATCCATCAGCCCGGTGCGGGCCCAATATGCGGTGGAATCGAAGCCGGTCTTAGCGGCTTCCTCGCCCGCCTCGCCATAGGCGGTGAACGAGGCGTAGATCAGGCGCGGATTCAACGGCATCAGGTGGTCTGGCGCCAGACGCAGGCGGTCGCGCACCGGCAGCGGAAAGTTAGTGATGAACACATCGGCCGAGGCAACCAGCCGATGCAGCACGGCCTGACCGTCAGGATGTTTCAAATCCAGCGCCAGGCTGCGTTTGTTGCGGGAGGTCAACTGCCAGTAGTAATCGACAGTTTTCCCCGGAATGGGGCTTGATGCCCGCCAGGGATCGCCGACGCCGGGGGGTTCGATTTTGATCACATCGGCGCCGAAATCCGACAGCATCGTCGCCGCGGCCGGCCCGGCGATCCAGCTCGCGCAGTCGATGACTTTCAGGCCGGTGAACAGCGACTCGGTCATGCTACGACTCCGTTGTTTCAGGGCCGAATCGGTGACCGGCCCTGAAACGATAGCGGCTTCGGATACTCGGATCGCAATCCGAGCGGGTGGAATCAGCAGATCGGGCTAGGGCGCCTGGTTGCTGAAGATCACCGTGCCGGACGCGGCGAACATGCCGCCGACGCCGTGACAGACAGAGATTTTCGCGCCCGGAATTTGCGCGGGGGCAATGCCGCGCATCTGCCGCACGCTTTCCTGCA
>JAKBCJ010000228.1 GCA_021807975.1 Pseudomonadota bacterium
AAACGCACAGCCCTTCGGAGCACCCAGCCATTTGTGGCAGTTGCCCACGTACCAGTCGGCGCCGATCGCCTGAAGGTCCAGGTCGATCTGGCCGGGGGCGTGGGCGCCGTCCACCAGCACCTTAACGCCGGCCGCATGACAGGCAGCGACGATTCGCTGCATCGGCAGAACGATGGCGCTGCCGGAGGTGATGTGGTCGAGTACCGCCAGCTTGGTTTCAGGGGTCAGTACGCCCTCGACGGCGGCAACCAGCGCGTCCTCGGTCGGATCGGGGAATGGAACCGCCGCCTGAACGATGTGCGCCCCGGTCTGTTCCGCGACGAACCGGATCGTGTTGTGGACCGCGCCATAGGCATGGCGGAGGATCGCGATCCGGTCGCCCCCGCGGAATGGCAGGCTGCGGATGACGGCGTTGCATCCCGTGGTGGCATTATCGACAAAGACCAGATGATCCGGATCGGCGTTCAGAAACGCCCCCAGCGCAGCGGCTGCCGAACGGATCGCACCCGGATAGACCGTGTTCATGAACCGGCTGGGCTGCTGCTCCATCCGGTCTTGCCATGCGCGCTGCGCCGCGATCACGGTGCGCGGTACCGCGCCGAAAGACCCGTGATTGACGGTCAGGAACGCGGGGTCGAGGTCCCACGCCGAGCGGCAGGGGAAAGCCGGATAAGGTGCCATGACGTCAGGCTACACGCCCCGGCGAAGGAGTTCCACAGGGGCGGTATGCCCATCATGCGACGCTGCGCCTGCCCGCAACCGGCAGCTTTGGCGGCTTGGCGGGTTTGTCCGGCCCCCACAGGCGGCTGTAGTAGCTGTCCGCCAGTTGCAGCGCGGCGACGGGGTTGTGACCCAGCACCCGGTCCTTGGCGACCAGCACCGTGCTGAGACCCTTGGCATACTTGAAGAACAGGCTGTCGTGGCCAATGCACAGGCCCATGACGACATTGAATTCGCAGCCATGCCGGTTCAGCATTTCGGCCTGGGCGACAGGGTTGCACAGTGGTTCGAAACCACCGGGACGGATTTTCTCATCGTCGCGGAGGCCGATTTCTTCCTTGGGGATGTTACCGTTCTTGCAGGCGACCGAAACAACCTCGAAACCATGGCTTTCCAGGATACCGGACAGCACATAGGCGTGCTCGACAAAGCTGATGCAGTTGGCGATGCCGATTTTCTTGAACCCCATCTTACTGGAGAACTGCACGATCTCCTCGACGCGGGTCCATTTGCAGTAGCCCTCGGCCTCCACCCGGGCTGACTCCACGGCGACCCGGTGCGTTTCCGGATCCTCGTAGAGCGCCCGGGCGGCCGACTGCGCGTCTGGATCGACCTTCCCGGGACAGAATCCCGGCCCATCGGATTCAGCCTTACCTGTGCGGCAGGCACGGACGCTGGACGGGCAGTAGGCGCAAGCCGGGTCGATATAGGTCATAGGGCGTCCGCATCCGATGGTCTCGGCTGGCGGATGGTGCCGCGAGCAGGGATGGACGCATTGATCTGGATCAAACCGCCCTACAGCGTGGCGCCGCCGTCGATAGCGACCTCGGCGCCCGTAAGGTAGCGGCTTTCGTCGGAGATCAGGAACAGCACCAGATCGGCGATTTCCTCCGCCGTACCCATGCGTTTCATCGGCACCGATTGCAGGCGTTCGCGGTTTTCCTGCTGCGTGCGGACATTCAGCATTTCCGTATCGATCGGGCCGGGATGGATGGAATTCACCCGGATGTTGCGATCGGCCAGGTCCAGCGCGGCGCTCTTGGTCATCCCCCGCAATGCCCATTTCGTTGCGCTGTACGCGAACGCCCGCGGCGAACCTTTCAGCCCGGCCGTGGAGGAAATATTGACGATGGCGCCGCCGCCGGAACGCTCCATCAGCGGAACCACGGCTTTCATGCCGAGGAACGGGCCCAACTGGTTGATCGCGACATGGCGCTGGAACAACGCGGCGTCGGTGTCCAGCATACCCATCGGTTGATAAATGCCGGCGTTATTAACAAGACCGTGCAGACCGCCCAACGCGGCGGCGGCGTCGATGGCTTTCTGCCAGTCGGTCTCGGAGGACACATCGTGACGGACGAAGACGGCATTATCCTGCCCGAGTTCATTGGCAAGCTGTTGGCCCCGGGCCTCCAGGATGTCGGTGATAATGACGCGCGCGCCCTCGCGGACAAACAGCCGCGCTTCGGCGGCACCCTGACCGCGGGCGGCGCCGGTGATAAGGATGATTTTGTTCTGTAGGCGGGGCATGCGGCGGTTCCTCCTGATTTTGTGGCAGGAGAGGCGGAGGCGGGTGGGGTTGTCAAATTCGCGGATCGCGCGGTCTGACGTGATACACCCGCTCTGTCCGCGGCTTGCTAAACCTTCGCCTGCACCTTTGCCCAGGTATCCCTCAACCCAACCGTCCGATTGAACACCGGGCGCCCCGGCCGCGAGTCCGGGTCCAGCGCGAAATACCCGGTGCGTTCAAACTGCACCGCCTCACCGACCGCCCCATCCGCCAGGGCCGGTTCCACCAGCGCCCCGGTCAGAACCTCCAGCGAGTCCGGGTTCAAATCCGCCAGCGCGTCGCCATCCGCGCCCGGATCGGGGCGGTTGAACAGATGCGAATACAGCCGGACCTCGGCCGGCACCGCATCCGCCGCCGCGACCCAATGCAGAGTCGCCTGCACCTTCCGCCCGTCCGGCGCGTTGCCGCCCTTCGACTCCGGGTCATAGGTGCAGCGCAGCGCCACGACGTTACCTTCGGAGTCTTTCTCAACCGAACGGCAGGTCACCAGATAGCCCCAGCGCAGCCGCACTTCCTTGCCAGGGGACAGCCGGTAGAACTTCTTCGGTGGGGTCTCCATGAAGTCGTCCTGCTCGACATACAATTCCCGCCCGAACGTCACCATCCGGCTGCCGGCTTCCGGCACGTCCGGGTGGTTGCGGGCTTCCAGGGTCTCGGTCTGGCCCTCGGGGTAGTTCTCGATAATCAGCTTCAGCGGTCGCAGCACCGCCATCCGGCGCGCGGCCGACGGGTTCAGTTCATCCCGGATCGCCGAATCGAACATCGCCACATCCACCGTGCTGTAGGCCCGGGCGACCCCCACGCGGCCGATGAATGCGCGCAATGCCGCCGCCGGCACGCCCCGGCGCCGGATTCCGGCGATCGTTGGCATACGCGGGTCATCCCATCCGCTGACGTGGCCCTCCGTCACCAGCCGGGTCAGGTGTCGCTTCGACAGGATCGTGTAGCTGACGTTCAACCGAGCGAACTCGTATTGGCGGGGGCGGGATGGGACGGGGAGGCTGTCGATGAACCAGTCGTACAGCGGCCGGTGATCCTCGAACTCCAGCGTGCAGACACTGTGGGTGATATGCTCGATTGCGTCGGACTGGCCGTGCGCGAAGTCATAGGTCGGGTAGATGGACCAGGCATCGCCGGTGCGCGGATGATGCGCGTGCAGGATGCGATACAGCACCGGGTCGCGCAGGTTCATGTTGCCCGACGCCATGTCGATCCTGGCGCGCAGCACACGGGCGCCGTTGGGGAATTCGCCCGCGCGCATGCGGCGGAACAGGTCCAGGTTCTCCTCGACCGACCGGGTGCGGAACGGGCTGTTCTGGCCGGGTTCGGTCAGCGTGCCGCGCTGGGCGCGCATCGCCTCGGGCGGGGTATCGTCCACGTAGGCGCGGCCGGTGCGGATCAGGTGTTCGGCCCAGGCATAGAGCTGCTCGAAATAGTCCGAGGCGTAATACAGGTGCTCGCCCCAGTCGAAACCCAGCCAGCGGACGTCGCGCTGGATGGAGTCGATGAAAAGCTGCTCCTCCTTCACGGGATTGGTATCATCGAACCGCAGATGGCAGGCGCCGCCGAATTCCTTGGCGATACCGAAGTTCAGGCAGATCGATTTGGCGTGGCCCAGATGGAGGAAGCCGTTCGGTTCGGGCGGAAACCGGGTGACCACGGACTGCACACGACCGGAATCCAGGTCGGCCTGGACAATGTCGCGAATGAAATCGCGTCCGGCCTCGGCGTTGCCCGAATGCTTATCTGTCGTCTCGATATCCACCATGCCTCCGGCTCCAAAATCGCCGCCCTTACCGGGCGAGCGGCCCTCACTACACAAATGGTCCTGGTTTGGCGACTGACAGAGGGGGGCGAAAAGCGGCGATTTCATGACCCGCCGCGGTTGAAGCCCGATTGCGGGCCTTAACCGGGCTTTCCGGTGGCGCTACGGCGTACCCGTTCCCGATGCGCGGTATAAAGCCCGCTGCCGACGATAATGGCGGCGCCGGCCAGGGTGAATGTATCAGGCAGGTTGCGGAACACCAGAAAGCCCAGCACCGTCACCCACAGAAGCTGGCCATAGAAGAACGGCGCGAGCAGCGAGGCCGGGGCGATGCGGTGCGCCAGGATGACCAGCCACTGGCCACCCGACGCCAGGATGCCCAACACCAGAGACAAGCCGAATTGCCGCGGCGTTGGCCAGACCGCTTGGAATGGCAGGACCAGGGTCAGGACAATGGTGCCGATCGAGGCCGACCACAGAACTGTGGTTTGCGGCGGATCGGAACTGCTGATCTTGCGGGTGATGATCAGCGCCAGCGCCCAGCAGAACGCGCTGGCGACACCGAACAGGGCGGCTGGATTGAAACCGCCGAGGCCGGGGCGAACGACAATCAGCATCCCGGTCATGCCGGCCGCGACGGCCGCCCAGCGGCGCGCCCCGACGATCTCCCCCAGCAACGGGATCGACAGGACGGTAATCAGCAGCGGCGACAGAAAGCTGATTGTCGTGGCCTGCGCGATGGTCATCGACCGCACGCCATAGACGAACAGCATCGAAGACCCGACCACGCAAAAGCCCCGGGTGATTTGCAGGCCCTGACTCCGCGCCCTCATCGCCCGGTTGGGCGTCCGGC
Organism: Pseudomonadota bacterium; assembly: GCA_021807975.1. GTDB lineage: Bacteria > Pseudomonadota > Alphaproteobacteria > Acetobacterales > Acetobacteraceae > Rhodopila. The sequence continues at coordinate 4,909 of JAKBCJ010000228.1, forward strand.
GCACCAGAATGGCCGCGATGACCAGAAAGATGACGTAGCGGATCCAGATGAATTCGACGATCGGCAGACTGCCGCTGAGATACTTCGAAATTGTGTCGGCGGAGCCGAACAGCACGGTCGCGCTGACCGCCAGCACGATGGCCTTGAGGGGTTCGTCGGGAGACATGCGGGCTTATAGCGACATCCCGAGGCCAGTGGCGAGTTCGGACGAGCGGCGGTCGCCTTGCCGAAAATAATTACGAAACCCGGCCCCGGAGTACCCGGCGTTAACCCGATTTTTACCATTCGCCCAATACGCTGCATCCCGGCGGCCAATCCAAACGGACCCGGAAAGGAGGTGATCCCGGCGGCCGCATCGCCAGCATGTTACGCGATCAGAAAGGAGAACGCGCATGGGTATGCGTGTAGGATCAAGCAGCAGTTACAGCGCACCGATTTCGATGCCAGTCAGTCCGCCGCCGCCTCCACCCCCGCCGCCGGCAAACAACAACGCCGCCGCAGCGGAGCTTCAGCTCAACACCGAGGGGCCGCGCGGTAAGTCGGTCAACCTCAACGCCTGACGGCCGCCGGAACCAGGACTGCGTCATCAGGCCCGGTTCCGGTCCCGCCCGCGCCATTGCAATTTGAAGGATCGCCATGTTCCATCGCGGACCTATCGCGGGCATCGCCGCGTCAGGGGTGTTTGTCGCGACCGCCGGTTACGACAACCAGCTCATTTTATGGGATGCTGCCAGCAAGCGGGCTATCGCCAGAGGCTGCCACGATCATCTGGTCAACAACTGCGCCTTCAGCCCGGATGGCAAACTGCTGGTCAGCGCCAGCAGCGACTACTCGGCACGCATCTGGGACGTGCCGTCCATGCGCCTGAACGCCGTCCTGACCGGCCACGACGACGACGTGGACATGGCCGTGTTCTCCCCGCTCGGCACCCGCGTCGCCACCTGCGCGCTGGACCGCACCATCCGCATCTTCGACCTCACCGGACACTGCCTGAAGATATTACGCGGCCACACTGGCAATATCCTGTCGGTCGCCTGGACCTGCGACGGGAACCGCCTGGTGTCCTCCGGCGTCGATGGCACGATACGGGAGTGGGACGCATCGTCCGGTACCGAAATCCGCTGCAATGACCTTCAGGTGCGAACCGATACGCTGGCCATTGATGCCGATGGCCGAATCCTTGCCGGCGACGACAAAGGCCGCATCGCCGCGATCGCGGGCGGGTCGATCATTTACACCCCGGCGCATCGGGCCGGCATCAAGTATATCGCGTTCGACCAGCCAGGCGGCGTGCTGATAACGCTCAGCTACGACCGTACTGCCGCGATTTGGTCGGTCGCGGCGGACGGGACGATCGCCGAACTGTCGCGCGCCGAACTGCCCGCCCCGATCTGGGCGCGCGCCGCCGCCCCGATCGGCCGCAACCGTATTGCCGTGGGCACGTTCGGGTCCAGCTTCGCCGTCTTCGACTGGCAGAGGAACACCTGGGACATGGACAAGGTCGCCGCCGGCCCCGGCCTGAACGCGGTCGCCGTCGCCGGGGGCTGCACCTATGCGATCGGCGACGCCGGGGTGTTGCTGCAAGACGGCCAGCCGTCTTCCAGGCTTCGCAGCCTCTGCAACTTCCTGCTGCCGGCCGGCGGCCGGCTGTTCACCGGCGGGCAACTGGGCCAGTTATTGGACGCGCGCAGCGGTGAAATCCTGTACCGCCATCATTCCCCGCTGAACTGCGGCACCAGCTTCGTCCGCGACGGAACCGCATATATCGCGATCGGCAGCTATACCGGCGAGGCACTGGTATTCGCGCTGGACGCTGACGGCCGGCCGGTCCCAAGCGGCCAGCACAAAATCTACGACAACGCGATCAAGGGCATGGCCGCAACCGCCGACCGCCTGTTTTCCGTTTGCGCTTCAACGGATATCGCCTGGCACGATACCGCGGATTTCAGCCTGATCCGGCGGATTCCGAAGGCCCACGAAAAGATCGCCAACGGCTGCGCCCTGGCCGGCCCGCGCGGCTTCGCCAGTATCGGCCGCGACCTGAAACTAAGAATTTGGAACGATGGCCACCAAGAGGTGTTCCAAACCCCGCATCCCAACTCGGTCAAGTGCATCTGCGCCAACGAAGACCGCACCCGGCTGATGACCGGCGCCTATACCGGCACGCTGGCCGAATTCGATCTCGCGACCCGAAGTTGGATTTCGTTCTACCGCCCCACCGCGTCCGGTATCTCCGGACTGGCGTGGGACAACGCTAACCGCCGCTTCCTCGCCAGTTCCTACGACGGGCAAATCCATGCCGCGGCGTGATCCCATCGCGGCGCATATGGCGGCGCGTCTGCTGCTGTTTCCCGCCAGCCTTCGCCAAAACTCCCACCAACGGCGCCTGATCGACTACTGTTCTGCCGCGATCGGCACATCCTGCTGTATCGACATCCTGACACCGGAGCAGGTGAACCTGCCGCTGTTCAACCAGGATCTGGAACGAACGCCCGCGGTGCTAAGCCACGTCGTCGCTCTGCGCGATCGGCTTGCGGCTGCCGACGGGCTGATCGTATCGTCACCAGAATATAACGGCCACGTATCGCCATATCTTAAGAACACCATCGACTGGATATCCCGCCTTGCCCGGATCGACCCGGATTACGCACAACCGGATCCGTTC
>JAKBCJ010000229.1 GCA_021807975.1 Pseudomonadota bacterium
CAGCAGCAGGCGCAGCTTGTCGCCCTCTTTGAACTTTAGGTCGTTGGGGTCCGCCACCACGCCTTTCACCGCGCGTATCCAGCCTTTCTCGGACAGGATCACGGTAATCGCCTCGCGCTCCACAAATGCGTCGGTATCGATCTCGATCGCGGCCGGCGCGACCCCCAGTTCGGTGCGCCGGTCGCCCAGCGGGCCGGAGCCGAACTTCTTGCGCGTTTCCTCCATTTCCTCGGCGATCCTGGTCCAGCGCAGCTCGTCTGTACTCAGAAGCGTCCGCAGGTCCTTGAGTTCTTTAGAAAGAGATTTGTGCTCCTTACGGATCTCCATCTCTTCCAGCTTGCGCAGGCTGCGCAGGCGCATGTTCAGGATCGCTTCCGCCTGCACGTCGGTCAAGCCGAACCGTTCCATCAGCCGAGGCTTGGGATGCTCTTCCTCACGGATGATCGCGATCACTTCGTCCAGGTTCAGGTAGGCGATCAGGTAGCCATCCAGGATTTCCAGCCGCCGTTCGATGACACCCAGCCGGTGTTCCGACCGGCGCACCAGGACCTCGTGCCGGTGATCCAGCCACGACCGCAGCACGTCTTTCAGCGGCATCACCCGGGGCGTGCGGGTCGCGTCCAGCACGTTCATATTCAACGAAAACCGCGTTTCCAGTGCCGTCGCTCGGAATACCGTTTCCATCAGCACTTCGGGTTCGACGCCGCGAGTCTTCGGTTCCAGCACCAGCCGGATGACATCACTGCTTTCGTCGCGGATATCGCCCAGGAACGGCAGTTTCTTGTCCTCCATCAACTGGGCGACCTGCTCGATCAACCTGGATTTCTGGACCTGATAGGGGATCTCCGTGATGACGATGGACCAGGTGCCGTGCTTGCCCTTCTCGACCTCCCACTTCGCACGCAGGCGGAAGCCGCCGCGGCCAGTTTCATAGGCGGCCAGGATCGCGGCCTGATCCTCAACCAGTACGCCGCCGGTGGGGAAATCCGGCCCGGGCATATGCTGTATCAGGTCGGCGGTGGTGGCGTCGGGGTTCCGGATCAGGTGAATCGCGGCGGCGCAGACCTCCCCGGCGTTGTGCGGCGGGATAGAGGTCGCCATGCCCACGGCGATTCCGGCCGCGCCATTGGCCAGCAGATTCGGGAAGGCACCCGGCAGGACGATGGGTTCGGATTCCTCGCCATCGTAGGTGGGGCGGAAATCGACCGCATTTTCATCGATCCCGGCCAGCATCGCCTGGGCGACGAGAGTCAACCGAGCCTCGGTGTAGCGCATGGCGGCGGCGTTATCGCCGTCGATGTTGCCGAAATTGCCCTGGCCTTCGACCAACGGGTAGCGGGCGGCGAATTCCTGCGCCATGCGGACCATGGCATCGTAGATCGAGGCGTCGCCGTGCGGGTGGTACTTACCCATCACGTCGCCGACCACACGGGCGCATTTCTTGAAGCCGGCCGTGGGGTCCAGCTTCAACTGGTGCATGGCGTAGATCAGCCGCCGATGCACCGGCTTCAGCCCGTCGCGCACATCCGGCAAGGAGCGGGACATGATGGTGGACAACGCATAGGCCAGATAACGCTCCGACAGCGCGTCCTTGAGATCGACATTCTGTATCAGGCCAGCGAGATCATCCGGCATTTTCGGTCACGTCGTCCTTTTGCGCCGCGGTGGAGACTCGGTCGTATAGCATTGCCCGGGCCAGTGGCAGAGGGCGATGCTGATTTCCGAATGCGTCCCGCGCCAGGAAGTGGCCGGTGAGGCGCAGACCGTCGCGCCAGCCGGCCATATCGGGTTGGGTGGGTCCGGTCAGGAAACCCGGCAGAGGTAACAGACGTGCCGCCCAGGCCCCTGCCCCTTCCTCACTGACCGCCCGTCCGGTTCTGGGGGAGACATAGGCGAGGCCCTCGGTCCGGCCGGTCACGGCGCAGGATGTCAGGTCCAGGCCGTAGCCGAGGTCGGAGAGCACGACCATTTCCCATTCGATCAGGTCGGTGAGCGTGGCGTCCCCCAGCGGCAGGCGGGGGATCAGGTGCAGCAGGCCGTCGAAGATACGCGGATGGGGTTCGCGTTCCGGCACCGCGCCCTCCGCGATGGTGCAGATCGCGGTCAGCATCGACAGCGCCATCGCGTCCTGCATGGCGTGCGCCGCGCCGGGGTAGATCAGTTCTCCGGCGAAACTGCCGAGCTGGTCGGACAGGCGGGCTGTCCAGTGAACCTGGACCATGTTGCCGGCCTGCCAGGTCGCGGCCTTGCCGCGGGAGGCGCCACCGCGGGCCAACCCCCGGTGCGGGCCGTGTTGTGCGGTCATCACCGTCGCCAGGGCATCGCCTTCGCCATACGGGCGGACATCCAGCACGATCGCGGGGGCATCCCATTCCATATGGCGGGTTTTAGCCCGGATGGGGGCGGCGGCGCTATTGGTAAAAGAAATTGCTACCTTGTCACGATTTCAGAATCGTAATACCCATGATAAATCAGGTTGAAATCTGGTTCCCCCCGGCCTTCGCTCTGATTTCCATTCTTGGTCGGAAAGTTAACCGAGCACTAGGAGCCTGCTATGGCGGACACGTATTCGTGGATTGGTTCGTCCGGCGGCTCCTGGGGTACAGGGTCAAACTGGGCGGATGTGACGACATCGACCAGCCCGGCTGGAACGGCGCCAAGCGGGTTGAACGCGGCGATCGTAAACGGACCGGCTGGTTCGGCAGAAGTCATAGCTGGCGGGGGCGCCGCCGCCAGCCTGACGACGTCCGGCCTGGTTGATTTGTCCGGCACCTACGATGTCGGCGGATTGCTGGCGGCGGGCAACACCTATACCGATTCCCTGGGGCTGGATACCGGCGCCAGGCTTGCCGCCGGGGCGATCGCGATCAACCAAGGCACGATGACTGTTACTGGCGCGGCGCTGACAACCGCCGGTTCGTTAACGATCGGTACCGCGTCCAGCTCCACCAGCGCCAACGGTTTCCTCGTGATCGGTTCCGCTGGCAGCCTGACCGCGGCCGGTCCAGCGCGGGTTGCCAATGGCACGCTTTCACTCAGCGGGCCGGGAGCCGTTGCGAATCTGGGATCGTTGACCGTCGGGACCATCTCGGCATCGAGCATCTATTACTACGGCGGCCTTGTGGCGATCGCCAACGGCGCGACGCTGACGGCGGGGAATATCACGGAAGCTTATGGCGGAATAAGCGCGACGGACACTGGATCGCGGCTGCTTTCCACCGGCACGGTAACTCTGCTCAACTATCCCTACAACAGCCTCGACATCGCCAGCGGTGCCGCGTTCCAGGCCGCAGGGCTGGTGTTCCAACAGTTCGATGCCAGCACCTTCATTGCTTCATTCTCCCTGGACAGTTCTTCGACGGCGGAAATCGGCACATTGGGGGGTGGCAACGCCGGCACATTGAGCGTCGATGCCGGTGCTACGATCCTGGCTGGCAGCAACGCCAACATCTTCGCGCCGACGATCCTGGACAACGGCGTCATCGCGGTCACCGGCGGCACATTGACCCTGGCCGGCGCCAATACCTCCCCAGCGACAAGTGGCACGATCGCGGGCAACGGCACGTTGCTGATCGGCGCTGACGGCTTGTTGCAGTTAGACGGCACGGTGGCCAGCACGGATACTGTCAGCTTCGCCGGAACCGCCGCCGCGCTGGAGATCGGCCAGGGGTCAACCTTCAGTCAAGTCACATTCAATACTGTCTATACCGGCCTGTATCCCGAAAACGCCGCGATCACGGGATTTGCGATCGGCGACAGCATCACCTTCGACAACACCGTCCTGACAGCGGCCACCTACGTCGCCACCGGCACCGGGGTCGGCACACTGGACCTGATGGACGGCATCACCCAAGTTGCCAGCCTCACACTGGATGGCACCTACACCGGGGACAATTTCTTCATCGGCCCAGCGACCAACGGAGGGAGTTCCGTCTCCATCCTGGCGCCGGGCGCCAGCGGGACCAGTCCGGTTTCGACGACCACTGACACGTATTCGTGGATTGGTTCGTCCGGCGGTTCCTGGGGGTCCGGGTCGAACTGGGCGGATGTGACCACATCCGCCAGTCCGGCTGGAACGGCGCCGGGCGGGCTGAACGCGGTGGTCGTGAACGGACCGACGGGTCCGGCTTACGACGTCGTCACCAGCGGCGGATCCGCTGCCAGTCTGTTGCTGACCGGTCTGGTTGACCTGTCCGGCACCTATGATATCGGCGGAATGGTGACCGTCGGCACCGCCGCCGCGGATTCCCTGGATCTGGGTACTGGCGCGGCGCTTGCCGCTGGCGCCATCGCGATCAATACCGGCATGGTGACCGAAACCGGGGCGGCACTGACGACCGGCGGATCGCTGACTATCGGGACTGAAACCAGCCTCGCCAGCACGAACGGTTTGCTGGCAATTGATGCCGGTGCCAGATTGGCCGTGGGGGGGAACGTGCTGCTTACCGCCGGCACGCTGTGGGTCAGCGGGTCGGGAGCCATCGCGCATCTGGGATCGTTGACCGTCGGCATCACCTCACCATCAAGCATCGTCGCCCCGGGTGAGGCTGTCATCATTGACAACGGCGCGACGCTGACAGCAGGCAATGTCACCGAAGCGTATGGCGGGACCAGCGGGTCCCCAGCGTTTGGAATTTCCACAAACTATAGCGGGATCAACGTGACGGGCGTTGGGTCGCGGCTGCTGTCCACCGGCACGGTGACTCTGCTTAGCAGTTACAGCACCAATACCCTCAACGTCTCCGGCGGTGCCGCATTCCAAACGGCGGGGCTCATGGTCCTACCGTCCGGCACGAACCTCAACACCGCGTCGTTCGTCCTGGATAGTCTCTCGACGGCGGAAATCGGCACATTGGGGACTGTCAACGCCGGCACACTGACTGTCGATGCTGGTGCGACAATCCTGGCCGGCAGCAACGCCCGCATCACCGCGCCAACAATCCTGGACAACGGCGTCATTGCTGTCACCGACGGCACGCTAACCCTGGCCGGTATATCAAGTGCCACAGGCGGCACGATCGAGGGCACTGGCTCGCTGTCGATCGGCGCTAACGGCTTGTTGCAGCTGGATGGGACGGTCGCCAGCACGGATACCATCCGTTTCACCGGAACCGCCGCCGCGCTGGAGATCGGCCAGGGCTCAACCTTCAGCTTGAATACCTTCAGCTACATCAATACCGGCCTGTATCCCGAAAACGCCGCGATCACCGGCTTCGCCATCGGCGACAGCATCACCTTTGACAACACCTCCCTGACCGCGGCCACCTATGTCGCCACCGGCACCGGGGTCGGCACACTGGACCTGATGAACGGCATCACCCAAGTTGCCAGCCTCACACTGGATGGCACCTACACCGGGGATAATTTCGTCATAAGCCCAGCCACCAATGGCGGAAGCTCCGTTTCCATCCTGGCGCCGGGCGCGCTGTGCTTCCTGCCCGGCACGCTGATCCGCACGCCAGACGGGCAAACCGAGGTCGAGCGCCTGTCGGCCGGGGACAGAGTGCTGACGGCCCGCGGGCAGACTCGGCCAATCGTCTGGGTCGGCTCCGGCCAGGTGCTGGCCACCCGCGGGCAGCGCAATGCCGCAACGCCCGTCATCGTCCGCAAAGGCGCGCTGGCGCCCAACGTGCCGCACACCGATCTGCGGGTCACCAAGGGACACTCGTTCTTCATCGATAACGTGCTGATCCCGGTCGAATTCCTGGTCAACCACCGGTCGATCCTGTGGGACGACCGGGCACAGGAAGTCACGGTCTATCATATCGAACTGGAAAGCCACGATGTGCTGCTGGCCAACGGCGCGGCGGCGGAAAGTTACCGCGACGATGGCAATCGCTGGCTGTTCCAGAATGCCAACTCCGGTTGGGATCAACCGCCGAAGCCGCCGTTCGCCCCGGTGCTGACCGGGGGCCCGATCGTGGACGCCGTCTGGCGGCAGTTGCTCGACCGGGCCGGCGGGCGGCCGGGCCTGCCTCTGACGGCCGAGGCGGACCTGCATCTGGTGGTGGACGGACTGCGCGTCGATGCCGCCGTCCGGACAAACGATGTCCTGGTCTTCGATATCGCCCGGCCGGCCGGACAGGTTCGGATCGTGTCCCGCGCCGCGGCCCCACAGGAACTTGGGGTGGCGCGTGACCCACGCTGCCTGGGCGTGGCACTGCGCGGCATCGCGATACGGCAAGGCACGCGCTTCCGGACGTTATCGATCGACGCCCCCGGCCTGACGGACGGATTTCACGCCTGTGAACCCGGCCTGCGATGGACAGACGGCGACGCCGTACTGCCAGCGGCGGCGTTCGACGGGTTCGATGAAGGCTGCGAGGTCATGCTGCGCATCGGGGGACGGACCCTCTATATCGATGACGGGCGCATAGAGGCTGTGGCGTAAGACCCCGCCCGCCGCGCCGGACGCGTACCAGGCGCGGCGCCCTTGCCCGTGTTGAACACGGACGCTTCGTGCGGTATTCGCGCCTGAGCATCAACGCACCACGAGGGCCGCAGCATCCGAGACACACGCAAACACGCGGTGTTCGACACGACGCGCCGCTCCGTCGCGTCGGTTTCGGATCGCTTCCTGGGATCGCCCCTGCGGAACCTGGCGCTGGGCGTGTTGTATATGCTGGCGGTCATGGCGTTGGCCGTGGCTGCCTATGTCGCGGACGGCTGGCGCTTCGGCGATGCGCTCTACATGGTCATCATCACCGTCTATACGGTCGGCTATGGCGAGACGATGCCAGTGGACACGCCGGTGCTGCGCGGCATCACCATCGGCCTGATCGTTCTTGGCTGCACCGGCATGATCTTCCTGACCGGCGCGCTGGTCCAGTTCATCACCCTTAATCAGCTTAACCGGATGCTGGGGTTCAAGCGCATGAACACGCAAATCGACCGCCTGCGCGACCATGTCATCATCTGCGGCTTCGGACGCCTGGGCGTGATGCTGGCGCGGGAGCTGCAGGCCGGCGGCGTCGCGCTTGTGATCCTGGAACAGGCGGAAACCGCCGTCGCCCTCGCCAGGGACCTTGGCTATCTGTGCATTCACACCGATGCGACGGACGAGGAAGCGTTGCAGGCCGCCGGGATCGTCCATGCCAGAACGCTGGCCACCGTGCTGTCGAACGACGCTGCCAACGTGTTCATCACCCTCAGCGCCCGCAGCCTGAACCCCGGGCTGGAAATCATCGCCCGCGGCGAGTTGCCCAGCACCGAGAGCAAACTTCTCCATGCCGGGGCCAACCAGGTGGTGCTGCCCGCGCATATCGGCGCCGAACGCATCGCCGAGATGATCCTGTACCCCGGAACCGCGGCCCTGTTGCCAGACGCGGAGACAATGAAGGACTGGGAGAAGGCCCTGGTTTCGCTCGGGCTGGACATGAACGTGGTGGTAGCGGCGGCGAAAAGCCCGGCGATCGGCAAAACGGTCCAGATGGTGGAACAGCAGGCCAACGGGGCGTTCTTCATCGTCCAAATCAACCGGCATGACAATCGGCGCCTGGCTCGGCCGGACCCCGAGACGGTAATCGAAACCGGCGATGGGCTCGTTCTGGTCGGGCGTGGGGCG
>JAKBCJ010000230.1 GCA_021807975.1 Pseudomonadota bacterium
TCTTCAGCAGCGGATCGAGGGCTTCATCACCTGCTTCAATGCGACGATGGCAAAGCCTTTCCGATGGACCATGAAGGGAAAGCCGCTGACGACATGACGGGTCGAACAGGGTTGGAAGTTCCGGCGGAGTTTACTAGTCAAAATAGCGGAGCTGGCTTGCAGGCCCCTGAACTCAAGTTACAGTCGGTGGACAACTCAACCAATGGTTGATTCGATGCGGCATGTTTGGATTCGGAGCTTCATGCCATGTCACCCATTCTGTCCGCGGGATCAGAGAAGTCACACCTCTCGGTGCGACTGGAACATCTTTCCGCGATCGACGATCCGCGCGATGTCCGGCGCAGCCTGCATCCTCTGGCGGAGGTTTTGCTGCTGGTCGTTTGCGGCACCATTGCGGATTGCGACGACTACGATCACATCGCCGCTTGGGGCGAGGAGCATCTCGAATTCCTGAGGCGGGATCTCCCTTTTACCCATGGCGTGCGCGGTGGGCGCTGGCTCACTATCCTGATGAACAGGGTCAGCCCGGAGTTGTTTCAGACGGCGTTCACCGCCTGGGTGCACGAGACTTGGCGGACCGTCCGGAGTTCGTCGCCATCGATGGCAAGACCTCCCGGCGCTGCCACGATCGCGCCTCGGACGAGCTGCCACTGCATCTGGTGGCGGCGTTCGCCACCACGTCCCGCCTTGTGCTCGGCCAGGAGGCGGTGGCGGACAAATCGAATGAACTGGCCGCTATCCCGATCCTGCTGGCACGGCTGGCTGAAGGGGACAGGCTGCACGGCGTGCTGGTTTCCATCGACACCATCGCCACCAATGGCACCCTCGCGACGGCGATACGAAACGCCGGCGCCGATTATCTGCTGGCAGTCAAAGCCAACCAGCCCACATTGCGCGCGGATATCGAGGCCTGCTTCGATGGAGCCCTGGCCGGTTCCGTCGATACGCACCCCGAGCACGACAAGGGCCACGGCCGGATCGAACAGCGCGACATCGACGTCATCCGAGGGGTCGATTGGCTGTCGGGCGATCGCCGGTTCCCTGGAGAATTGCGGCTGCCGGACGCCGCCAGCATCGTCCGCATTCGCGCGCGTATCCAACGTGGCCAGACCGAGCACGCGGAAACCCGCTACTACATCTCCTCCGCGGCGCTCGGTGCCGAGCGGGCAGGACAGGCGGTACGCGGCCACCGGGGATCGAAAACGGGCTGCACTGGGTGCTCGATGTGACATTCAACGAGGATCAGTCCAGGCTAAGAAGGGGATTTGGCACCAGTAGCATGGCCGTCGTCCGCCATTTCGCTCTCAATCTTGTCCGCTCGGCATCGGATAAGAAGTCCATCAAGCTCCACCGTAAGATCGCGGACTGGAAAGCGGACTATCTCGGCAACATCCTTACCGGTCAAAATCTGTGAACTTGGATTCGTGGCCCTGAGCCGGCTTGCCGGTGAGTCACCGTGCGGCATCGTTTTGCTAGGCGGCGGATTTAGCGCAACCAGCGTAACAGGGGCAAAACGCCGGGCGAGCATGCATTTTTCGCTTGCCCCGGCTCGACTCGGTGCGATTCTTTGCGGATGTGCCGTCGTCATCCGCGCTTTCCGAACTGAGCCGGGCAAAGCTTGAAGCCCTGCTGGTTGAGCTGTTTGGTGAAGTTGCGGCACTGAAGCAGATTGCCAGCGAGCAGCGCGAGGAGATCGCCCGGCTGAAGGGCTTGAAGGGACCTCCCGACATCAAGCCCAGCGGCATGGACAAGGCCACCGAACCGCCAAAGCCTGAACGGCAAGGGAACCGTCCACGACGCGGCAAAGTCCGCCCCCGCGTCAGCATTGAGGACAGTGTCCTGAAAGTTGCCGCCCCGGCGGGATCCCGCTTCAAGGGCTACGAGACGTATCTGGTGCAGGAGCTTGTGCTGTCGGCGCGCGCGATCCGCTACATGCGTGAGCGTTGGGTCACCCCGGATGGACGGACCATCGTCGCCGCACTGCCGGCGGGGACGCGCGGCCATTTCGGCCCTGACCTGCGGCGTTTCGTGTTGATGCAGTATCATCAGGGCCAGACCACATTGCCGCGCCTGGCAGCGCTGCTGCATTCGGTTGGCGTGTCGATCTCCAAGCGCGAGATGCAACGGCTGTTGACTGAGAAGCACCAGGACTTCCTTGCCGAAGCGCGCGACGTGCTGCGCGCGGGATTGGAGACCTCGCCTTGGATATCGGTCGATGACACCGGCGCGCGCCATAAGGCCAAGAACGGCTTTTGCACGCAGATCGGCAATGACCAGTTCACTTGGTTCGCCACGCGCTCATCCAAGACCCGGCTGAACTTCCTCGATCTGCTGCGCGCCGGTCATAGCGACTACGTGTTGAACGACGCGGCGTTCGATTACTTGCGCAGCCGCGGGCTGGCTGGACCCTTGATCGCCCGTCTGGCCGAGGCGGGCGAGAGGCGCTTCATTGATCAGGCGGCGTGGCAGGCGCATCTGAACCGACTCGGCATCGTCTCGCCCGCGATGACCGGTTTGGCGGTCATCCAGGACCCTGTTCTGATCGCCACCGAAGGGGCGCAGTGGGGCAGCATCCACGCGCATGGGTTTCTGCAAGACGCCGTGGTGCTGAGCGACGATGCCGGGCAGTTCGACATCGGCCAGCATGCCCTGTGCTGGGTCCATGCGGAACGGCTGGTGCACAAGCTGGATACTTTCACCGATCTGCATCGTGCGGCGCAGCAGCGGATGCGCGGGCTGATCTGGAACTTCTACGCCGATCTCAAGCTTTACCGGGCCAATCCCAGCAAGAATCGCCGTCTGGCCTTGCGCGCGCGGTTCGATCGCATCTTCCGCCGCCGCACCGGCTTCGTCACGCTGGATCGGCTGCTGAAGCGACTGCATGCCAACAAGGCCGAATTACTGATGGTGCTGGACCGCCCGGAGATACCACTTCACACCAACGGCTCTGAAAACGACATCCGTTGTCAGGTGATCCGCCGCAAGGTCAGTGCCGGGACGCGCAGCGATAGCGGACGCGATTGCCGCGATGCTTTCCTCGGTCTTGCCAAGACCTGCGCAAAGCAGGGCGTGGCGTTCTGGGACTATCTGGGCAGCCGCCTGAGCGTCCTCGGCAAGCCGCTCATTCCGCCGTTGCCGCCACTCGTCCGCTGCCGCGGTCAGCCCGCTTAAGCCCAGGTCCGCCCGGGCTTTTGCCCCTGTTACCAACCAGCCGCCTAATGCCCGGAATGCATGCCCGAGAAATCCGGCTCCACGAGGCCCGACGCCGCAAGTTGGCTAGTCAGTGCGCTCTTCAGCTGTTCCAGTCCGGCTGCCGATGCGGCCTCGCACCGGGCTACCAGCGCTGCCTGCGTATTGGAAGCACGCAGCAGCCACCAGCCATCGTTGGTCTGCACCCGAACGCCATCCGTCGAGGAAACGTTAGCGCCCTCGGCCGCTAACCGAGCGGCGACGTCCGCGATGATCGCGAATTTGCGGTTGTCGTCGCAGTCGAACCGCAGCTCCGGGGTATTGACGACATGCGGCAATGCCTCGCGCACCGCCGACAACTTGCCGTCCATCCGCGCGACGATGCCTAGCACACGCACCGCGGCGTAGAGAGCGTCGTCGAAGCCGTACCACCGATCCGCGAAGAAGATGTGACCGGACATCTCGCCGGCCAGCGGGCAGTCGGTTTCCGCCATCTTCGATTTGATCAGCGAGTGGCCGGTCTTCCACATCAGTGGCTTGCCCCCCGCCTTGGCGATCTCGTCGAACAAAACCTGACTGGCCTTCACATCGGCGATGATCGTCGCGCCTGGAAGGGTCTTCAGCACATCGCGGGCAAGCACCACCATGATCTGGTCGCCAAACAGAATCTCCCCCTGGTCGTCCACGAGGCCGATCCGATCCGCATCGCCGTCGAACGCTATGCCGATATCGGCATGGCGGGTGCGTACCGCGGCAATCAACTCGACCAGGTTAGCCGGGACCGTCGGGTCCGGGTGATGTGCCGGGAAATGTCCGTCGATCGTGCCGTTGAGCACCACATGTTCGCCCGGCAACGAAGCCACCAGCTTCTGCAGCGCATCGCCTGCGGCTCCATTGCCGTTGTCCCAGACGACCTTCAGCATGCGGTCGCCTCCGTCCCAATCCGACAGCAGGCGCGCGATATAGTCGTCGGCGATCGCCACGGCCTGCTCGCTTCCCGTGACTTCCGCCACAACATCGCCCGCGGCGGCCAGAGTGCCGATTTCGAGAATCTGCTTACCGAAGAATGGCTTCTGCCCCAGCATCATCTTGAAGCCATTATATTCCGGCGGATTGTGCGAGCCGGTCACCATTATGGCGCCATCCGTCTCTAGCTTGATGGCGGTGTAATATAGCATCGGCGTCGGGCCGCAGCCGATCCGCAACGCCTCCATACCGCTGGCGCGCAGGCCATCGACCAAAGCCTGTTCCAGTTCCGGGCTGGTCAGACGGCCGTCGTAGCCGACCGCGACCCTGGTGCCGCCGGCCCGCGCTACAATCGAGCCGAACACCCGGCCGATCGCAAACGCATCCGCTGTGTGCAGGGTCCGCCTGACGATGCCGCGAATGTCATATTCGCGCAGTACGGTCGGATCGAATTTATGGAAAAAAGCCATGGCTAGTAAACCCTCGCCTAGACGTAGTTGTTCAGGAACCCACGCACGGCGACGACCAGTTCGGGTCGCTTGAGGGCAAAAGCGATCTGTGCTTCCAGAAACCCTATCTTATCGCCGCAATCGAAGCGGCGACCCTCGTAGCGCACCCCATGGAACCGCTGTTCGCCGATCAGGCGGGCCATGCCATCGGTCAATTGCACCTCGTTTCCAGCCCCACGCTCCATCAGTGCCAGATATTTGATGACTTCCGGCATCAGGATGTAGCGGCCGATGATCGACAGGTTGGACGGCGCATCCTTCGGCGCTGGCTTTTCTATCAGGCCCGTTACTTCGACCAGCCGACCATCGTCCTTGCCGACCTTCAGGATCCCATAGCGGTTTGTTTGCTCGCGCGGTACTTCGGTGACTGCGACCACGTTGCCGCCTGTTTCATAATAAGCATCGGCAAGCTGGGCGAGGCATGGCCTATCGGCCAGCACCAAATCGTCCGGCAGCAGGATCGCGAACGGGTCGTCCCCGACGAACGCTCGGGCGCACCAAATCGCGTGACCCAGACCCAGCGGCACCTGCTGTCGCACCGTGGTGATGGACCCCGGCTCGCTCTGTGCGCCCCGCAACGATGCCAGGGCATCCTGCTTGTCGCGTTCGCGCAAGGTCGCTTCCAGTTCGTAAGCAACATCGAAATGCTCTACCAGGGCGGTCTTGCCGCGTCCGGTGACCATGCAAAATTGCTCGATCCCGGCAGCTCGGGCTTCCTCAACCGCATACTGAATCAACGGCTTATCGACTACGGGCAGCATTTCCTTGGCGGTGGCCTTGGTGGCCGGCAGGAAGCGCGTGCCCAAGCCGGCTACCGGGAGAACAGCCTTACGCAGTTTCTTGATCACGCATCGACTCCGATCGAAAATTACCCGTAATCAACACGGCCAGCGGGCGGAAATATGGCAAAGGAAGACAAAATCCACCGTTCACGAAAATGCAATCTGCCAAGCCGGTTAAATGACAACATCGACCACAACCGGCCAATGTTTTGAAATAATTCAATTTCGCTATCGACGGCAACTCGATGTCGAGAGATATCACCGCAATTGGATGAGGTTATGGAAGGCGAATACACCTCTGTCGCCAAATGGGGCGTCCGCCCCCGGCACGCAAGCTGTTTAGACCCTTGTCGTTTGCCGTCACATAGTTCTCTGTTCCGCAATGGCTTGGTAAGCGTGGCTCAGCCGTAGGGACCGGCTGCTACAGGGTCCGGTTCGCGCGTGCGACCACAGCCTCGAACAGAACCTGACAGCCGGCCTCGGCTTCCTCTGGTTCGATGCTTTCGGCCTCGTTATGCGACAGCCCGTCCTTGCAGGGGGTGAAGATCATCGCGGTCGGAACATGCCGAGCGACATAAACCGCGTCATGGGCGGCGCCGGAAACGATTTCGCGAGTCGAATAGCCGCGCCTCGTGGCGGCCTGGCGCACCAGATCGACGCACCCTGGCTCGAACGGCTGTGCTGGAATTTTGAACAGCTTCGTCAGTTCCAGCGTCACTCCGCAGGCCTGCGCGATGGCTTGCGCGGCGGGCGGGAATTGGGCGTCGAGTACGTCGATCTCGGCATCGGACGGATGACGGAACTCGACGGAGAAGCGGACCTCCCCGGGGACGACATTGCGGCTGTTGGGTGACACCAGAAGCTGGCCGACCGTGCCCCGCCCATCCTCGCCGCGCGCACGCATCGTCCGGTCAACCAAGTCGATGATTTTGGCGGCGCAGACCAGGGCGTCCTTGCGCGTGGAGGGTGGCGTGGTGCCGGCGTGGCTGTCCTGGCCGATGGTTACCGCGTCGTACCAGACCTGCGCCTGGGCGCCGGTGACGATACCGATCTGCTTGGACTCGCGCTCCAGGAAGGGCCCTTGCTCGATGTGCAATTCGAAGTAGGCGTCGGCCCGGAACGGTGCGGCGGCTTCCGTGCCGCGGTAACCGATGTCGTCAAGCGCGTTGCCAACAGTGGTGCCCTCGGTATCGGTCAGGCCCAATGCCTTATCCAGGGTAAACACGCCTGCCCAAACGCCGGAGCCCATCAGGCTGTGACCAAAGCGGCTGCCTTCCTCATCGGTCCAGTTGATCAGTTCCAGGGGCGCTTCGGTGGCAATGCCCAGATCGTTCAGGCTGCGCATGACCTCCAGCCCGGCGATAACCCCTAGCGCGCCATCGAACTTGCCGCCGCTGGGCTGGCTGTCCAGGTGGCTGCCGAACAGAACCGGCGCCCGCGACTGGTCGCGTCCGGGCCGGCGTGCGAACATGTTGCCGATTGCATCGACTCGGACGGTCAGGCCCATGGCCTCGCACTCCGACCGGAAGCGGTCGCGTGCCCGTTTGTCTACGTCGGTCAGCGTCAGCCGGCGCACGCCGCCCTTGGCGGTGGCGCCGATCCCCGCGTAGCTCATCAGGCTGTCCCACAAGCGCTTGCCGTCGATACGTTGGTTTGTCTGTGTCATGTTTGCATCTTGCCCAGAGGCCGGCTTCCTGCAAGCCTGAATCGCATGAGTGCCATCATGCGAAATACCGATCTCGACAGCCCCGAAGTCTGGCAATCCCGCGTCGATCTGGCGGCCTGCTTCCGGGCGGCGGCACGTCTGGGGCTGCACGAGGGGGTTTGCAACCATCTGTCGTGTATGGTCCCCGGACGCGACGATCTGTTCATCGTGAACCCCGATGGCTGGGCGTTCAGTGAGATCGCTGCCTCGCGCCTGCTGATCTGCGACTTTAGCGGGCGGGTGGTCGCCGGCGATGGCGCGCCGGAAGATACCGCCTTCTTCATCCACGCCCGTCTGCATGCCCGGCTTCCGCGGGCGAGGGCGGCGTTCCATACCCACATGCCGAACGCAACCGCGCTGACGATGACCGAGGGCGAGCCGCTGATCTGGGCAGGGCAGACCG
>JAKBCJ010000231.1 GCA_021807975.1 Pseudomonadota bacterium
GTCCGGCAGGAACACCGTCGTCGCCCCGACCGACATCGGGAAGGTCAGGCTGTTGCCTAGCCCATAGGCATGAAACGCCTTCGCCGCTGAAAACATCACATCGTCTGGCCGCACGCCCAGCACCTTTGCGCCATAGGTATCGGCGGTGAATCGCAGGCTGGAATGCACATGCCGCACGCCTTTCGGCGCCCCGGTCGAGCCAGATGAATACAGCCAGAACGCCACCTCATCCGGGGACGCCCGCACCGTCGCGGTCGCCGGATCGCCACCCGCCAGGAATGCCGGAAAGCCGGTCCACCGCGCGTTCGGATCCGACCCGTCGGGTTCGGATACGATGATGTGCTTCAGATGTCGCAGCGACTCGCCAAGCGTGGCCATCAGGCCGGCGGAGATAACCACCGCCTCCGCTCTGCTGTCCGCCAGGATGTACTCGACCGTCTCGTGCGTCAGAA
The DNA here is from genome assembly GCA_021807975.1 of Pseudomonadota bacterium. Classification (GTDB taxonomy): domain Bacteria; phylum Pseudomonadota; class Alphaproteobacteria; order Acetobacterales; family Acetobacteraceae; genus Rhodopila. Next base: position 453 of record JAKBCJ010000231.1, read on the forward strand.
GCGTATTGATCGGGACTGGGATGATGCCGGCGCGCAGGGCGCCCCAGAAAGCAATGGGAAAGTCGATGGTGTCTTGCAGCAGCAACACGATCCGGCGTTCGCGCCCGATACCGGCGGCCGTGAGCGCCCCGGCGAACCGGCGGGTGGCGAATTCCAAACCGGCATAAGTCAGCGTACGCCACGGGTCTTGAAACGCTACGCGATCGCCGCCGCCATCCCGTGGATGGCGGTCAACAAACCAATCGACCGCGTTGCCATGCACCATCTGCTTCAGTCGCTCCCTGTGATCCGGATGCTGCGATCCAGTTTCATGCACTATATTGCATGTGTGCGGTTTCAGCGAAAGAGGCTTCTTGCCGAACCCACCGGGCTCCGCCACTTCCCCTGGACCCGAACCCCTAGTCGCTGTAGTGGGACCACCATCATGCCCCGCACCGCGACGATCCATAGAAAGACCTCGGAAACCGATATCTCCCTGACCCTGAACCTGGATGGGACGGGCATGGCGGACATCGCCACCGGAATCGGCTTTCTCGACCATATGCTGACCGCACTTGCCAGACATGGCTTATTCGACCTGACGGTGCGGGCCGAGGGTGACCTGCATATCGACTTCCACCACACCACGGAGGATGTCGGCATCGTGTTGGGCGTCGCCTTCGCCAAGGCGCTGGGCGACAAGCGCGGCATCCGCCGCTTCGGCAACGCGCTGATCCCGATGGACGAAACCCTGGCCGAAGCCGCGGTCGATATCTCCGGCCGCCCTTTCCTGGCCTGGAATGTCGATTTCCAACGCCCTAAGATCGGTGAGATGGACACCGAACTGTTCGAGGAGTTCTTTCGGGCACTGGCATTCAACGCGATGGTGACGCTGCATATTACCAGACGCGCCGGTCATAATGCGCATCACGTCGCCGAGGCCTGCTTCAAGGCCACCGCGCGCGCGTTGAGGATGGCAGCCGAGGCGGATCCGCGCATCGGCGATGCCATTCCCTCCACAAAGGGGGCGCTGTGAAGCTTTATACCGCTCTGATAAAACCCGATGCCGAACCGGTTCTGGTACGCGAAGGCTTTGCTTGGGGGGCGTTGTTTTTCGGGCCGTTCTGGCTGGCGGCGCATCGCGCCTGGATCGCGGCCGGGATCTCCGTGGCCGCTTACGTGCTGATCGCTGTGCTGCTTCCGGAACCGGCGGACGCGGTGGCGGTTTGTGGCTTGGCGTTCATACTGGGTTTCACCGGCCATGACCTGCGCCGCTGGGCGCTTGAACAGCGCGGCTATCTCTTACTCCACGTCATCGTGGCGGCTTCCATGGACGATGCGTTCCTTCGCTTGCTGACTCATCGCCCCGACCAGGCCGCGGCTTTCCGTCCGAGGTCGGCATGATGCGGATCGTGGTGGTCGATTACGGCAGCGGCAACCTGGCCTCCGCCTCACGCGCGCTGGAACTGGCGGCGGAACGGGCGGGTATCGAGGCAACGGTGACGGTGACAGCCGATCCCGCCGTGGTAGAGGCCGCCGACCGGATCGTGCTGCCGGGGCAGGGTGCCTTCGCCGACTGCGCCGCCGGGCTGGCGGCGGTTCCGGGTATGCGGGAGGCAATCGATTCCGCCACCGGCAGGGGCGCCCCGTTCCTGGGCATCTGCGTCGGCATGCAACTGATGGCCGAACGCGGGCTGGAACACACGGTCACGCCGGGCTTCGGCTGGATCAAGGGTGACGTGGCGGAAATGGCGGCGCCCGGCTTGCGTCTGCCGCAAATGGGCTGGAACGGGTTGGATTTCGTCCCCGGATCGCATCCGCTGCTGGATGGGTTGCAGCCCGGCGACCACGTGTATTTCGTGCATAGCTATGCCCTGGTGCATGGCGCGCCAAACCAGACCATTGCCACGACCGACTACGGCGGTGCCGTTCCCGCCATCGTCGTCGCCGGCAACCGCGCGGGCACGCAGTTTCACGTCGAGAAAAGCCAGGACGTCGGCATCCGCCTGTTGTCCAACTTCCTGCGTTGGACACCCTGACCATGTCGGACACCATCGCGAACCAAGAGCCGCAACTGCTGATCGAACATCTGAAAGACTTCAACGATCAGGACCTGAACGCCCTGTGCGAGGCCACCGATGCCGCGATCATCGACGGCGGCGGGTTCGGCTGGGTCACCCCGCCCGGCCGCCGAGCGCTGGAAACCTATTTCCGCGGCGTGCTGCTGGTGCCGGAGCGCGAACTGTTCGTGGCCCGGCTGAACGGGGATATCGTCGGTTCGGCGATCCTGGTCCGCCCGCCGCGCAACAACGAAGCGCAGGCGTTCGCGGCCAATCTGATGCATTCCTATATCGCGCCCTATGCCCGCGGGCATGGTCTGGCGAGGCTGCTGACAGCGGCGGTGGAGGAGCGGGCGCGCGAACTCGGCTATCACATCCTGAACCTGGACGTGCGGGAAACCCAGACTGTCGCCATCGCGATGTACGAATCGCATGGTTACATCCGGTGGGGCGAGCATCCAGAATATGCGCTGGTGCGCGGTAAGTCGGTGACCGGCTTTTTCTTCTACAAGCGCTTGCGCCCGCCCAAGACCGGCGGCAGCCAGTAACGCTATCGTGCTGCCGGGGTGCGGACCTCGGCCCCGACGCCATGGGATTCAACCATATGTCCTCTCTTACGCTGTATCCGGCCATCGACCTGAAAGACGGCCAGTGCGTCCGCTTGCGCCGGGGCGAAATGGATCAGGCGACCGTGTATGCCGATGACCCCGGCGCCCAGGCCAAAGCGTGGCAGGCGGCGGGGTTTTCCTGGCTCCATGTCGTGGACCTGAACGGCGCGTTCGCCGGCAAGCCGGTCAACGCCGGCGCGGTGCGGTCCATCCTGGCCAATGTCGCCATCCCCGTGCAACTCGGCGGCGGCATTCGCGATCTGGCGGGGATCGAGGCGTGGCTGACCGCCGGGATCAGCCGGGTGATCCTGGGCAGCGCCGCGGCCAAGAACCCGGATCTGGTGATCGAAGCCTGCAAGGCGTTCCCCGGCCGCATCGCCGTCGGCATCGATGCCAGGGATGGCTTCGTCGCGACCGAAGGCTGGGCGGAGACATCGACAATGGCCGCCGCCGATCTGGGGCTGCGGTTCGAGGATGCCGGCGTATCGGCCATTATCTATACCGATATCGGCCGTGACGGTATGCTGACCGGCCTGAACCTGGAGCAGACCGCGGCCTTGTCGCACCGGTTGACGACCCCGGTGATCGCCTCGGGCGGGGTGGGTTCGATGGCACATCTGGCCGAACTGAAAGCAGCGGCGGCGGGCACGCGAATCGAAGGCGTGATCGTAGGGCGCGCGCTGTACGACGGCCGGGTCGATCCGGCCGGGGCGCTGACGCTTCTGGGCCACTGAGCGCCGGATAAATACCGCCGTCATCCGGTTCGGGAGGTAATTGCACATCCGGTATGCGCGTAAGTGCTTGCATCGCCGGGTGCCGCGCTATCTAAAGCCCCAGTATGTTGAAACTCCGTGTCATCCCCTGCCTGGACGTGAAAGACGGCCGCGTCGTTAAAGGCGTGAACTTCGTCTCTCTGCGCGATGCCGGCGACCCGGTGGAGCAGGCGTCGGTTTATGACGCCGCCGGCGCGGACGAACTGACGTTCCTGGATATCACCGCCAGCCATGAAAACCGGGATACCATCCTGGATGTCGTGTCCCGCACGGCCGCGCGGGTGTTCCTGCCGCTGACGGTTGGCGGCGGAATTCGATCTGTCGAGGATATGCGCCGTCTGCTGCTGGCCGGCACCGACAAATGCAGCATCAACTCCGCCGCCGTCGCCCGGCCCGAACTGGTGCGTGAAGCGGCAACCAAGTTCGGCAGCCAGTGCGTGGTCGTGGCGGTGGATGCCAAACAGACCGCGCCGAACAAATGGTCGGTTTTCACCCATGGCGGCCGGCGCGATACCGGGATCGACGCGATCGATTGGTGCCGGCAGGTTGTGTCGCTGGGCGCGGGTGAGATCCTGCTGACCAGCATGGACCGCGACGGCACCGGCACCGGCTTCGACCTGGATCTGCTGCGCGCCGCCTGTGGCGCCGTGCGCGTGCCGGTGGTTGCCTCCGGCGGTGTCGGAACCCTGCGGCATTTTGTCGAGGGCGCGCAGGCTGGGGCAACCGGTCTGCTGGCCGCAAGCGTTTTTCACTTCGGCACGTTCACGGTCGCGCAGGTCAAGCAAGCACTCGCCGATGCCGGTTTGCCGGTTCGCCTGCCCCGGAAGGCCGCCTGACATGGCAAAGACAACGAAGAAGAAGGCCGTCGCGCGGCCCGCGAAGGTGACGAAAAAGCCGGCGGGCAAGAAAAAGCCGGCGGGCAAGACTAAGACAGTCGCGGCTGATTCGGTGGCATCCGACGCCGTGGTGCTGGACCGGCTTTTCGCCGTCGTCGAAAGCCGCCGCGATGCTGACCCGGCGATCAGCCACTCCGCCCGCCTGCTGTCACGCGGGCCCGCGAAGGTCGCGCAGAAATTCGGCGAGGAAGCGGTTGAATGCCTGATCGAGGCGGTCGCCGGCAACCGTGAGGCTTTGATCGGCGAAAGCGCCGACGTGCTGTACCACTTGCTGGTGCTGTGGGTGTCCTCGGGGGTTAACCCGGCCGATGTGTGGGCCGAACTGATTCGCCGGGAGGGGGTCAGCGGAATCGCCGAAAAAGCCGCGCGCGCCGTGCCGGTCGCGGTGCGTCGAAGCCTGGGGACGTCCAAGATACCCTAAGCCGGTTCGATGGCTGGCGCGATGCTGGCCGCTATCGTAAGTAACCGCCGCAAAATTGATCGAGGGGAACTTGCCGATGCCGGTCAGCGGTCTGCCGCCATACGACAGCCAGAATATATTCGCGCGCATTCTGCGCGGCGAAATCCCTTGCAAAAAGGTCTATGAGGACGCGTTCGCCCTGGCGTTCCACGATATCGCGCCGCAGGCGCCGACGCATATCCTGGTGATTCCAAAGGGGCCGTACTGCTCATTCGCCGATTTCAGCGCGACGGCAAGTGACGCGGACATCTCGGGTTTCTTCCGTGCTGTAGGCAAAGTCGCCAGGGACTTGGGGCTGGAAGCGCCGGGATATCGGCTGCTGGCGAATATGGGCGAGCATTCCGGCCAGGAAGTGCCGCATTTTCACGTTCATCTGTTCGGCGGCCGGCCGCTTGGGCGGATGATTCCCGGCTAACCGGCGGCAAAGCGGCGCAGCGCGGCGGCGACCCGCTTCAGCACGGGCTGCCACCCGGCGCGCCGGCGGTTTTCGGCGGCGGTGACGCGGAACAGCCGCATCCCCGGGTACCACGGGCTGTCGGTTCGATCCGCCATCCAGCGCCAGTCCGGCGCGGTATCCAGGATCAGCCAAACCGGCTTGCCAAGGGCCGCCGCCAGATGGGCGACCCCGGTATCGACGGCGATCACCAGGTCCAGGTTGTCGATCAGTGTGCCGGTATCCGCGAAGTCAGACGCCGATTCCACCTCACGCACAATGGACGGACGCGCCTGAACGGCTGCCAGATCGGCCGGCCGGATCCGGTGTTGCAGGCTGTGGAACTCGACGCCAGGGATGGCGGTCAATGTCAGGAACTGTTCGGCTGGAATGGATCGCATATGGTCGCGCAGATGACGGGTATCGCCCGACCACACCAGCCCGACTTTCAGCCGCTGGCGGGAGCCGCGCTTGGATGCGGGTTTTCGGTATACCGGTAATGTCAGATAGGGGACGGTAGCCGGCATTGTCTCCAGGTCGGTGCCGAACCAACGCGGCAGGGCGGACGACGAGCACTCGAAGTCGAAGAACGAATCGTTAGAAACGCCGTTCAAAACCGTCGCATACGGTGCCGAAATGGCAAACAGCCGCACCAGCGGCTCGAACGTGCGCCAGACGATCGGGGCCGCGCCGCGCGCGTGCAGCAGCGGCATGTAGCGGAAGAACTGGATCGCATCGCCATGCCCCTGGTCGTCGGTTACGATCAGGGATTTACCGGTCAGGTCCTCGCCCTGCCACGGCGATGCGGCCAGTTTCCGTTGCGGGTCGGGATACAGGGCGACAATGCTTTCCCTGGCCGCATAATCCTCCCACCCTTGCCGGAACTCGCCAAGTCGCAACAGGTTCATGCCCCGCAGCATCCGGGTCACGTTCGCGCCGGGCCGCATGGCCAGGGTCTCTTCCAGGTAAGCCATCGCCTCCTGGAACCTGCCCTCGGCGATCGCCAGTTCGCCCAGCATGCTGACGGCTGCCGAGTAGTTGTCCGGATCGTCTGCCTGATTGTCCAGCAGCGGGCGAAGGACCTTCAATGCCGTCCGGCCGTCGCCGGTCCAGGCGGCCAATTGCGCCAGACGCAGCCGGAAGGTGGGGTTGGGCGGCTGGATATCGTGCGCACGCGCGGCCGACGAGACAGCCTCGTCGATCCGGCCCGTGGCCCATAACGCCACCGCACGTTCATACCAGGCCGGTGCGAAATTGGGTTCCCTCGCCAGAACGGCATCGGTCAGCGCGAGAGTGCGGGTGTATTCTTTGCGATACGACGCGATTTCCGCCTGGCGGGTCAGCCCGAGCAGATGGCCAGGTTCCAGCAACAGGGCCTCGTCCAGCCGGCGGACGGCGGACTCCAGCAGTCCGTAAGCAATTTCGTTCGTCGCGGCCTGGACCAGTTGGTCGGCTTCGGGTTGTTCCATCAGCATGCTGGATCGCATTCGTCCGTGGTCACCGAACTGTCATGGCGTGGTTTCAATCCTGGCTCCGCCAATGGCCGGCCGCGGCCTTCAGCCGCTGGCTTTTTGCTGCTCGCGCATGTGGCGGGCCCGGGCCAGCACCTTGTTTTCGATATCGCCCACGGTCGAGTCGGACACGGGAGCGTCGATCCACTGACCGTTTTGCAGCACCTGGCGATAGATGTTCACCCGGATACCGTCGCTGCGGAGCTCTTTGCTGAGGATATAGACCGTTGCCTTGAAACGCTCCCCGCTGGTGCCGGGCGGGGTGTACCAGTCGGTGATGATAACGCCGCCAAACGGGTCGGCGGAAGCAACCGGCATGAAGGAAATGGTGTCGAGTGCCCCGCGCCACAGG
>JAKBCJ010000232.1 GCA_021807975.1 Pseudomonadota bacterium
CTGAGGTCACGAGCGGCGCCGTCATCGGCGCAGCCACACCCACGCCGGGGTTGGTTAACGAGGCTACGAATTTATCCACCTCCTATAATGCCTCGCTCGCCAATCAACTTAGTGTCATCGGCGGAGCCACCATTAAGTTGGTGGATGTCGCCGCGCTGCTCGACAACGCGGTTGCCAATCCGGCGACGTATGGGCTTACAAATGTTACCACCCCGGTTTGGAGCGGCAATTATTCCAGCGCCAGCAGCGGCACTCTGAGTACCACCGACCTTGCGACACAAAATCAATCCCTGTTCTTCGACCATCTTCACCCAACCCAGACTGGCCACATCAATGTGATGCAGGCCGCGCAGCAGTCATTGACGGGTATGGCACCGATATCGGTGACTGATACGACCACGAGCCAGGCTGTCCAAGCCGCGGGTCTGCCCTACATCGGGCCGGTGGCCGGCTTGCAGCAGCAATACCTGAACAACAGCAGCAATAATCTGAACGTTACCGCAACGACGCCCAATTGGTTCATCCTCACGGGCTCGGGACAGGATGCAATCAGTGTCGCCAGCGGCACGAACGTGCTGGATGGGGGAGCTGGCTCCAATTTCCTGACCGGCGGGACGGGTACGGATACATTCTTCCTGGATGATCGGGCGCCCACCGCAGTGATCTGGAGCACGGTCAATCATCTTAATGTGGCCGACAACGTAACATTGTGGGGGATCAGTCAGGCTGACTTTTCACTTAACTGGCTGAACAGTGCCGGTGCGACCGGTTACACCGGCCTGACGTTGACCGCTGTCGCGGCGGGCAAGCCCGAGGCCATCCTGACGCTCGCCGGGTATTCCCGGGCTGATCTGTCCAATGGGCGGTTGGCTGTTTCCTTCGGAACCGACGCCGCCAGCGGTAGCGCCTATATGAACATCCACGCGGCAGCCTGAGGAATCAGGGGTCGTCGCATCGTAGAGGTATGATAGGGGCTGGGACGACGGGCGTCGTCCCAGCCAATTCGTTTGGGCCGCCCGTTGGAACATACTCTGGCGTTGACGCCTTGCCTTGGGGCTGACATGTGGCAGGGTGCGCCTTGGGGCGGCATACAGTGAAGAGGACGCATCGAGATGCAAATTGGCGTGGTCGGATTAGGCCGGATGGGCGCGAACATTTCCCGGCGGCTGATGAAGGCGGGTCACTCCACTGTGGTATGGGACGCCAGTGCCGGCGCCGTGGAAGCGGTTGGCAAGGACGGCGCGACAACCGCGAGCAGTTTGCAGGATGTCGTCGGAAAACTGACCGGATCACCCAAGGCGGTCTGGGTCATGCTGCCGCATGGCAAGATTACCGAGGATACCATCGACGCGCTGAGTATCCTGATGACGCCGGGCGACATCGTCATCGACGGAGGCAACACTTATTACAAAGATGACATCCGGCGCGGAAAGGCGCTCGCGGCCAAGGGGATCCGGTATCTGGATGTCGGCACCTCGGGCGGCGTATGGGGCTTGGCCCGCGGCTATTGCCTGATGATCGGCGGCGACGCCGATGCGGTAACGCATCTCGATCCGATTTTTGCCGCCCTGGCCCCTGGCATCGGCACGATCGAACGAACGCCGGGACGCGAGGCGCGCGATCCCCGAGCGGAACAGGGTTACATCCACGCCGGCCCGGTCGGGGCCGGCCACTTCGTGAAGATGATCCATAATGGCATCGAATACGGCATGATGCAGGCGATGGCGGAAGGCTTCGACATCCTGCGCAATAAAGATTCCAAGCAATTGCCCGAAGACGAACGCTTCGACCTGAATATCGGCGATATCGCCGAAGTGTGGCGGCGCGGCAGCGTGGTAACCTCCTGGCTGCTCGACCTGACCGCCGATGCGCTGGCCAAGGACGAACGACTGGATAAGTTCTCCGGAGAGGTCGAGGACTCGGGTGAGGGTCGCTGGACGGTGGAAGCGGCAATTGAGGAAGCGGTGCCGGCTGACGTGCTGGCGGCGTCGCTGTTCACGCGGTTCCGGTCCCGCCAGCAACATACTTTCGCCGAGAAAATCCTGTCGGCAATGCGCTTCGGCTTCGGTGGTCATGTGGAGCCAGCGAAGAAGTGACCATTGTCGTTGTTATGGGCGTGTCCGGCAGCGGTAAGAGCACGGTCGCCCGCGCGCTTGCCGACCAGGAGGGGTGGCAGATGCTGGAGGGTGATTCGTTTCACCCCCCGGGGAACATCGCCAAGATGAAGGCTGGAACGCCACTGACCGACGACGACCGTTGGCCGTGGCTGCGTGCGATTGCGGCGAAAGAGGATGAGTTGCGCGCCGCCGGCCAATCGGCCGTCGTCGCCTGTTCGGCGCTGAAGCGTGCCTACCGCGACATTCTGATCGGCGCACGTCCGCAAACCGCGCTGCTTTATCTGCGGGGCTCCTACGACCTCATCGCCGAACGCATGCGGGCGCGGAAGAATCATTTCATGCCGCCGGATCTGTTGGCTAGCCAGTTCGCGACGCTGGAGGAACCTGGACCGGACGAGCATCCGATCATTGTGAGTGTGGAAGGACCGTCCAACGAGGTCTTGGCGGACGCACTCCGCCGGGTGAACGGCTGGCTAGCTGGTGTTTCCCGCGGATCGGAACCCGCGTGATCCGTTGAGCGGGGGGCGGTCGCCCCGGGTCAGCCATGGCATAGGTTTCCCGGCCAACGAAACGCCGTTAGATGTCGAAACCTGAACCCGCCAACAAAGGGCGGCCGGGGCAGCGGCCCCCGCCTATGCGGTCACCCTCAATCCCCCTAAACTCGATGTCTATATAAAAATATAACGAGGGAAACGATGCCAAGCCTCCATCGTCGTGCTCTGCTTGGTGCGCCGCTTGCGATGGCCGCCACGCGGGCGGTGGCGCAACCGCGGCCCGTACGGGTCGGCGTGCTGACCGATATGACCGGGCTTTACGCCGATTCCATCGGGCCCGGGTCGTTCCTTGCTGCGCAAATGGCCGCCGAGGATGCCGGCCACAGCGTCATCGGCCGGCCGATCGAGGTGCTGTCCGCCGATAACCAGAACAAGGCGGACATCGGCTCCGCCATCGCCCGCCAGTGGTACGACCGGGACAACGTCGGGATGATTGTCGGCCTGGACAACTCCTCGGTCGCCCTCGCCGTCGAGCAGGTTGCCCGCGAGCGTAACGGTATCGCCGTTGCCATCGCCGTAGGCACCAACGATTTTACCGGCAAGTTCTGCACCCAAAACGCGATGTCCTGGAACTACGACAGCTACTGCCTGACCCACGGCGTTGCGAAATCGCTCGTCGCCCGGGGATTGGATACGTGGTTTTTCCTGACCGTGGATTACGCGTTCGGCGCGGCGCTGGAGTCGGACGCATCCGATGCCGTGCGCGCGGCCGGCGGCAAGGTTTTGGGATCAGTGCGGCATCCGCTGAATGCCGGCGATTACAGTTCCTATTTGATCGCGGCCAAGGCTTCGGGCGCCAAGGTCGTCGCACTGGCGAACGGCGGCGGCGATATGACCGGCGCGTTGAAGCAGGCGTCTGAATTTGGCTTGCAGCAAGGCGGCCAGACACTGGTGCCAATGCTGTGCCTGAACACCGACATTCACGCGCTGGGGCTGCCGGTGGCGCAGGGCATTACGCTGATGACCTCGTTCACCTGGAATCGAAACGAACAAACCCGAGCGTGGTCGAAACGATTCTTCGATCGCCACCATGCGATGCCGTCGATGGACCAGGCCGCGACCTATTCCGCGACCCGGCATTATCTTCAGGCGGTCGCTGCCGCTGGTACGACCGACACCGGTGCTGTGGTCGCCAGGATGCGTGCCATGCCGGTCAAGGACTTCTACGCCGAGGGCACTATCCGCGCCGACGGCAGGCTGGTGCATGACATGTATCTGGTGCGCGTCAAGACCCCGAAAGAATCGAAATCAGACTGGGATTTCGAGCAAATTCTTCAGACGGTGCCCGGTGACCAGGCCTTCCGGCCACTCGCCGAGGCCGGCTGTCCGTTGGGCAAAACCTAGCCGCCGTCGCTAAGGATACGCGGCAAAACAGCGCTTCGATGGAAGCACGGACGGAGGAGACCGTCATGGCGGGCGCAGGCCCGCCATGACGTCTATACCGGCCGGGAACCGGTTGGACCGGTTATTTCGCCGCCGCCGGTCAGCAAGCGAAATGCCTCCGCCGGTGTCGTAGCCTGCCGCAGACCCGAAACGAAAGTGGCGTCGCGGAACACCCGGGAAATCGCGGCCAGGGCGCCGACATGCGGCGTCTCGCCGGCGGCGGGGATTAACAGAACAAACACAAGCCCAACCGGTTTGCCGTCGATCGCATCGAAGGCGATTGGTTTCGCCAGCCGCATGAACAGACCGATGAAACGGTCCAGGCCGTCGATCCGCGCATGCGGAAGGGCGAATCCCGCACCCAGCCCGGTCGAGCCAAGCCTCTCCCGCGCCATCAGACTGGCCTCGACCCGCTCGGCCGCCAGTCCTGTCGCCGGCCGTTCAAAGGCGCGCGCGATGTCGCCGATCAAGTGCGCTTTGTCGCGCGCCCTGACGTTCAGCAACACGCGTTCGGGCGTCAGAAAATCCGCGATCGTCACTCTGGTCATGTATCCTGGTCGCTTATCCGCAGGCGGTAGCCAACACCTGTCTCGGTCAAAATATGCACCGGCCGTTCCGGATCCGCTTCGATCTTCTGCCGTAGCGCTCGAATGTATATACGAAGATACTGAACGTCGGTATCCGCGCCCCATACTTCCTTCAGAATCATCCGGTGCGTCAGCACCTTGCCGGCATGCTGCACCAGCAGCCGCAACACCCCATATTCGCGCGGCGAGAACTTCACCTCCACGCCGCGTACGGTCACGATCCGGCGCACCAGATCGACGGTCAGGTCGCCGCTGCGGAAAATCGGAGATTCGCCCTCCCGCTGCAGCCTGTGCCGCTGCGCCGCCCTGATTCGGGCCAGCAACTCATCAATTCCGAATGGTTTGGTGACATAATCGTCGGCCCCAAGGTCGAGCGCATCGACCTTGGCGGCCTCATCGTTCCGGCTGGACAACACGATGATCGGCACGCTTGACCCCGTGGCCCGGATTCTTCCAATGACTTCGCTGCCGTCAATGTCTGGCAACCCCAAATCCAGCACCACCAGATCGGTCGCATTGCGCCGAACCAGGTCCACGGCTGGCAGCCCGGTTTCCAGTTCGGTGATGACGTAGCCTTGGCTGGACAGGCCCGCGCGCAGAAAGCGGCGGATCGCCGGTTCATCGTCCACCACCAGAACCCGCAGCGGGCCGGCACCGGCGCTCATGACGTGGTTTCCTCCTCGGGCAGGAAGGTGTTGACCGGAACGGGCAGGGTGATGGTGAAGACCGCGCCCCGTCGGTCGGTACGGTTCGCGGCGGTCATGGTGCCGCCCAGGGCTTCGACGAATCCGCGGCAGATGGCAAGACCCAATCCGGTGCCCGCCCGCCTGCGGTCGCCGCCCTCCGATCGGTAGAATTTTTCGAAAATGCGCTCGACATCCGACGCCGGGATGCCCTCGCCTTCATCGGCGATGCTTAACCTGACGAAGTCGCCATCACGGCGCGCCGCAATCGTGACAAGGCTGCCACCGGGCGCGTGCTTGGCGGCATTGTCCAGCAGGTTGAACAACACCTGCTCGAACAGCACCATATCCAGCGCCACCAAGGGAAGGTCGGCCGGCAGATCGACAGCCACTTGATGTTCGGCCAGAATCTTCGCGGATCGGCGCAACGCCGCCCCAATCACATCCGACAGCTCGTTCAGGCTCGTTCGCGGCTTCAAAGCGCCAGACTCCAGGCGCGTCATGTCCAGCAGGTTCCCGATGAACCGGTTTAGCCGGTCGGATTCGTCGATGATGGTGCCCAGCAGCGCCTCCCGGGTTTGCGCATCCAGGAACGCGCCTTGCGACCGCAGGCTGGTCGCCGATCCCAGGATGGAAGCAAGCGGTGTTCGCAGATCGTGGGAGATCGATGTCAGCAGCGCCGAGCGCAGCCGATCCGTTTCCACCTGCAACCGCGTCAGGTGCAGGTCGCGCGCCAGATTGACCCGCTCGATCGCCAAAGCGGCCTGATCCAGCAACGATTCCAGCAGACGTTGCTGGTCGGGCGTCAGCAATGGGCCCGGCTCATCGCGAATGATACCCGCGACACCCAGCGGGCCGCGCCCGGTCCGCAGCGGTTGGAACAGCCACTTGCCGCCCGGCAGCGTGTCGGAGCCGCGGCCGGCGACGTGATCTTTCTGCCAGCACCATTTGGCGGCGGCGAGGTCGGCATCCTCCAGCATGTCCTCTGGCGGGAAGCCGGCGCGGACGGCGACCGTGTCGCCTTCGGGCAGCAGCAGAACCACGCGGACTTTCAGCATCAGTGCGATCTGATGCGCGGTTGCCCAAAGCAGGTCGTCCAGCGTGACCGCCGCCGCCAGTTTGCGGCTGAACTGGTAAAGATCATCGGTCTGCCTGGCGCGCAATCGGGCCGACAGCGCCTGTGCTCGGACACGCGCTGCCAGGTTGCTGGCAATCACCGCGACCACCGCGAAGAAGAACAGCGCGACGACATTTTCGGGATCGGCGATGGTGAAAGTGTACAGTGGTGGCAGGAAGAAGAAATTATACGCCAGCATCGCCAGCAAGCAGGCTACCAGGGATGGTCCCAGGCCGTGCAGCACCGCCCCGATCAGGATGGCGGTCAGGAAGACAAGGGCGACATTGGTAACGCCCAGCCAGGCGTGCAGGCCCATGCCGACGGGAATAGCCAGCGCCACGATCGACGCAGCGATGGCATAGGGCCTGGCTTCGAACGACGATTGCGACACGGGTGGCCCGGGGGCGGCATCGGCCCGTTCCTCCGTCACCTCGATCACATGGATGTTGATCCCGCCGGCTTTGTTGATCAGCCGCTGGGTGACCGACCCCAGCAGTATCTGCCGCCACCACGCCCGATCGGATTTGCCGACAATCAGGTGGGTTGCGTTGTTCGCCCGGGCGTACTCGGTCACCGAACTTGCCACGTCCTGGCCGGGGATCAAAACCGGCTCGCCGCCCAGCCGTTGCGCCAGCCGCAGGGCTTCGTTCGCACTGTCGCTGGCGGCGCCGCTAGACCGGGTGGTTTCAACGCTGATCGCGGTCCAGGGCGCGCGAAGCTGGTCGGCCAGCCGCTTGGCATGGCGCACGGTCGCCGATGCCTTGGGGCCGCCCTGTACGCAGACCAGCACCCTCTCGCCGGCTGGCCAGGGGCCTTCGATGGCATGGCTGCGCATGTAGTCAACCATCTGGTTGTCCACACGCTGGGCGGTGCGCCGCAACGCGAGTTCCCGCAGCGCGGTCAGGTTGCCGGGCTGGAAATAGTGCCGCACGGCGCGTTGCGCCTGCGCGGGCACATAGACCTTCCCCTCCTTCAGGCGCTGGATCAGGTCGTCCGGGGTCAGGTCGATCAGTTCGATGTCGTCGGCGCGCTCGATCACCGAGTCCGGTACGGTCTCGCGCACCCGGATGCGGGTAATCCGGG
>JAKBCJ010000233.1 GCA_021807975.1 Pseudomonadota bacterium
CAGCGATGCCCGGTCCCATCGGCGCCCGAACGGATAGTCGAACCGTTCGAATGCCTGACAATGCACCGCCGCCGGCCCGGCGTTGGTGTTCATGTGGAAAATCCCGATCCGCCCGCGAGCGGCTTGCGGTTCGGGAAATACGATCTGATTGCCCATCATCGTCAGGCAATGGGCGGCGGCAAAAGGGGCCAGCCCGTGCAACGAAAATCCCCGGTCGCCGGCGGTCGCCGCCATCGAGGGAAACAGCCCGTGGCCCGACCAGGTGGCGGCGAAATGCAGGAACCCCACGACATGAAGCGCCGCGTGCGCGGTCGGGGCGTGTTCCATGTCCAGCCGGGGTTCGGCGCCGAACCGGCCCCGCAGTTGCCCGACAGCCCAGCCCAGCGCATGGACCCGCAGGCCGTGGAACGGGTCCGACGCCGATGCCTGGATGGATGGAAGCGGTTCGCCCATGTGGGTCCGAAAGACCGCTTCTGCTTCGTCCAGCAAGGCTGGCGTGATCCGGTAGGTGCCATCGGGCGGAACCGGCCGCATTGGCTCGCTACTGGTTGGGGCGGTAGCCGGCGATCGAGTCGCGCTCACGCCGCGGCCAGCCTAGATCCAGGAGAAAAGCTTGCTGAACCAGCCTTCTTTTTTCTGCTGGATAATCGGCGTGGTGCCAACGTCAGGCGCCTCGCCCAGAGCCGCGTTCTGCCGCAGGCGCTGGGATTCCTTCTGGGCGTCCACCTGGACATTCCGCATGGACGGCCTGCGCCAGTTCAGCAGCTTGTTGATGAAGCCCTCGTCGGCATCGGCCCGGTTGGCATCGATGTCCACCTGGTGGCGGATGTCAGCGGGCGCGTCGGGCCCGGCTGCCCGAATCAGGGCTTCCTGACCCGGACTGCCCTCATTGTCCGGGGCGTTCAGCGCGCTCTCCGGCGTCAGGGCTTCCTTGGCCTGTTGCCGCTCGCTCTGTTCCTGCGGCCGCGGCGCCCCCGGCATCGGCGGGCGCAGGTTATAGTCCGGCGGCATCGACAACGGGGCACGCGTTGTCACAGTGTACTCGTCCGGCGCATCGCGGGTCAGTCCGAATGTCCGGATCAGCTTGTCGGCAGTGCAGCCCGCAAGAAGCAGGACGGAACATCCCAGCAGAAAGGGTGCGGTCAGGCGCGGTTTGGACGGCAATGTTCGCATGCGACGCTCCATACCCATTCACGGCCTTGGGCCGCAAGTGTGCGGCGCCGATTTATCCCCTCGCGCGCTGATTCAACCGGCGTTTACGCCCCCGCGCACCCGCCGCCGCGTCCCCGCCGCCGTTTGGGTTCGGTCGGTATTGCGATCAGCATAGCCACAAACAGTCCGGCCGTCGCCGTCCATTGCGCGATCGAGAAGGCATGGGCATAGGCGCGCTCTCCGGTGCCGCCATCCAGCACGGCGAAGAACAGCGATCCGATTGCCGCCACGCTGATCGCCGCGCCGATCTGCAACGCGGAGTTAGTGATCCCCGCTGCCACCCCGGCCTGTGCTGGCGGCACATCGCCCAGCACGGTGGCGAACAGCCTGGGAAATGCGACGCCCTGACCCAGCCCGGCGAGGAAAACGGCGGCGGACAGCGGCGATCCGGTCACGCCAAGGGCCACCAGCGCGCCGATCGCGACATAGAACGCGACCTGAAATCCCATGCCGATGGCCAGCAGTTTCGGCCGCAGACTGACAAACGGGGCGGAGATCAGCGGACCCGCGAACAGACCCAGCCCGTACGGAACAATCGTTAGGCCAACCGCCAGCGGTGTCAGGCCGCGGCCCTCCTGCTGATAAAGCCCGAACAGCAGGTAGAAGCTGGTGGTGAAGAAAAACAGCGTTGCCACCAGCACGCCCCGGCGAAACCCGGGAATGCGCAACAGCGCAAGGTCCACCAGCGGCATGCCGCCCTTTCGACTCAGGCGATTCTCGTACCACAGGAAAGCCCCGACGAGGAACGGGGCGCACGCCAGCGAGGCAAGCATCCAGGCTGGCCAGCCTTGCTCACGGCCCTCGGACAGCGGCACAACGATGGCGGCAAGGCCCAAAGAAATCAGCGCCGCACCGCCCGGGTCCAGCCGGACGTTCCGCCCGCCGCCGGTTTCCGGTACGAGCTTCCAAGCCGCCGCCAGCGCGACGGTACAAATCGGCAGCGGCAGCAGGAAGATCGATCGCCATCCAAGGTTCATGGGATTCCACTGGATCAGCGCGCCGCCGCTGAACTGCCCGATCGCGGCGGCCAACCCCATCATGATTCCATACGCGCTCATTGCCCGGGCCAGCGCACGCTCCTCGGGGAACAGTTCGCGGATGCTGCCCAGCACCTGCGGAAGCAAAACCGCGGCCGCGGTCCCCTGGACGACGCGGGCCATCACCAGCAGCATGGGCGATGCCGCCAGCCCGCACATCAGGCTGGCCAGGGAGAATCCCGTCATCCCGGCGAGAAAGCAGCGCTTGCGGCCATACAAATCGCCCAGCCGGCCGCCGATGATCAGAAACACGCCATAGCCGGATGCATAGCCCGAAATCACGAGCTGCAACTGCGCGGGATTGGCGCCCAGCCTTTCGTGGATCGACGACAGCGCCACGTTGACGATAAAGAAGTCCAGCGGCGGCATGAATCCGCCCGTCAGCAAAATGACCAGGGCCACCCAGCGAAGGGCACCGTTTTGTTCAATGGACACGCCGTCTCCCTCAACCGATCCGCCCCGGCGGCATGGTCCGCCATAGCCGCCCCAATGTACCGCTGTCGTGCGGCCCATTATCTTGGCGCCCTGTATTGTGCCGCCTTGCCGCCGCGAACCGGACCTAGCATCTAATTCAAATGCCGCCACCCCCGCCCAGCCTGGACCCGGAAGGCCATTACGCCCGCCTCGGCATAGATCCCGCGGCTTCCCGGGCGTCGGTCGTCAGCGCCTTCCGAACCAAGGCACGCCTGTTACATCCGGATGTGCCGGTGACGGGGAATGCCGATGCGTTTGTCGCCGTCAAGCGGGCTTACGACGTGCTGTCGAATCCGGAGTCGCGGGACGCCTATGACCGCATGGCCCGCGCGATCCCTCCGCAACCGGTGCTGGAGCCCGAGGTCGCGGCCGCCGTCCGCCGTACGGTTCACCGGCCGGCAGCCCCGCCGGGCGGCGATCCGGACCCCATGCCGGTGCGGCGGCTGTGGCCGTCAGGCGTGCCGCTTGGCGTTTGGGCTGGGCTTGGGGTGTTCCTGTGCCTGTCGCTGTATGAAGCGGGCAGCCGCCTGCTGACTCCGTTGCCGGTCAACAACGCCGGGATCAGGCCGAACGCCCAAACCGTCGCGCCGTTATCGCCGGCCGACCACCTGGCGGTGCTGTATGGGCCGGCGCCGATCCGGCTGGCCGGGACTCCCAATTTCTATGTCGTGCCGAACGGCGCCCCGGCGATGGTGTGGCGGCTGGACCCTGAACGCAACGCGCTGGTTCCGCTGGCACAACTGCCGCCATTCAGCGCGGTGCAAGCGGTCAGGATCGTCCGGCAGAGCGGCATGCTGGAGGTGCTGGTCGATGGCCAGGCCAACGGCTTTATTCGCGCCGCCAATCTCGCCCCCGGCGACATTTCCGCCGCTCGGGCCGCCTATTGCGGCTACAACTCCGGCCCCCCACCCACAGATGCGGAGGTGCTGGAACGCCGCGGCCAGGGGAACGCGACCATCCATATCGACAATCGCGCGATCGAACCCGCAGTGCTGAAATTGCGCGACACAACCGGTGCGATCGCCGCAGCGGTGTTTCTGAATCCGGGCAGCCACGCCGACCTGGGCGGATTGCCCGCGGGGACCTATCGGCCCGAATTTGCTATCGGAGAATTATGGAGCCGCGCATGCAACCTATTTACGGCGGGTATGCGCGCTCGGCGGATGAAGGACGCGATCACAGTGCCGGGCAACGCGCGTATCGGCATCGCGCCGGATGGCGCCGGAGCGGCGGATATATCCGACCGGGATTTCGCGAAGGAGTAGGCTGTGGCGGACTGGCATGGTCCGGGACCCCGGACCATGCCGATTCCGGGATCAGGCGACGGCCACGCCCGCGGCAGCCTGGGCGCGTCGGGATTGCCACAGCGCCACGAAGTCGATCGGCTGCAACAGAACCGGCGGGAAACCGCCGTCGCGGGTCACGTCGGCCAGGATATTGCGGGCGAACGGGAACAGAATGCGTGGGCATTCCACCAGCAGCACCGGCTCCACCGCGTTTTCCGGAATTCCGGTCAGGGTGAACACGCCGGCATAGGTCAGTTCCGCTACGAAAACGGTCGGCGCCGGCGCGGCGGCCTGCCCGTTGTTCTGCGCGGCGGCGTTGTCATGGGCCTCGGCACGGATCATGATCGCGACTTCGTACACGTCCTGGCCTTCTTGCACGCGCCGGGCCTGGACATCCAGGTTGATGCTGACCTGCGGCTGCGAACGAAGCTGGGTGTAGATCTGGGGTGCGCCGGGCACCTCGAAGGACAGGTCCTTCACATACTGGATGTTGACGACCAGCGGCTGGCCGGCGGCCTGAGGGGCGGGCGTTGTCTCGGACATTGAAGTCTCCGTACGGATAAGGGCGGCGCCGTCCTCGGCGTTGGCGCGCCGGGTAGCACGGTTGCCCGGCCTTTGCCACACGATAAGCGCGATCCGAACCCGGGCCGGCGGGTTCGGCTACGTCCTTATGCGAACCTTAGGCGTGCCAGACGAGTTGGGCCGGCGGCGCTGCCGCGGGGTCGCAGCGCAGCCATTGCCCGTTGGCGACGCTTTGGCCGGTGAGGCTGAGAATGAAGCCCCAATGCGTCACCACCAATGTATGGGCCCAGTCATGCTGAGCGGCGAGGGCGCTGCGAAACCGGGCTGCCCGGGCGACGATGGAGGTCTCGGGTTCTTCCTCGTCCGGCCACCAGACCGGGGCGATGGCGGAGAAATCGTGAAGCGGCCAGTCGCGCTCCAGCGCATGGCGGGGGGAGCCGATGTCGCAGGCATAGGCGTAACGCTCGCGCACGACGGGGTCGATCGTGACCGGCACGCCGAGAGCTGCCGCCACCGGCTGCGCGGTTTGCAGTGCCCTTGTGTAGGGGGACACGACGATTCGCTCGATTCCCTGATCGGCAAGCTGTGCCGCCGCCGCCCGGGCCTGTTCGTGCCCCAGCGGCGTCAGGCGGGGATCGACGATGCCGGGATCGCGGCGGGTGGCGCCGAAATGCAGGTTGAATTCGCTTTGGCCATGACGGAGCAGGATCATATCGCAGCCATATAGGCCGGCAAAAAGCGCGGCAAGTGCGCCGGGCCGGCAGATTTGTTTGTCAGAAGCGACCCGCGCGCCTATCTGTCTGACGAAGGAGTATTTTGCATGGGTGCGGGCGGCGGTTTTCCAATCGATCTGGTGCTGTTTGGCATGGTCGCGGCGTTTCTGGTTCTGCGGTTGCGCAGCGTCCTGGGTAAACGTCAGGGGTTCGAGCGTCCGGCCCCGCCGGTTCAGCAGGCGCCGCTGCGTCCGGTGCCGGGTCCTATGATTGACGCGAAGGCGGAACCGCCGATTGTGCCCGCCGCCGCGCAGACAATGCCCGATGCCGCCTCGCCCACCGGTCAGGCCCTGGCGCAGATGCGTGCTATCGACCCCGGGTTCGATCCCTCCCGTTTTCTGGCGGGCGCGGATCAGGCGTTTCGGATGATCGTCGCGGCGTTCGCGGCCGGCGATCGTGTGGCGCTGCGACCGCTGCTGGGCGATGAAACCTATGCGGCGTTCGAACAGGCGATAGCGGCGCGGGAAAAGGCCGGGGAAACCCAGGTCAGCGAAATCAGATCGATGCACAAGCTGGGGATCGAGGCGGCCGAGCTGAAGGGCCGGATCGGATCGGTGACCGCCAGGATCGTGTCGGACCAGATCAGCTACACGCATGACAAAAACGGCCGCCCGCTGAGCGGCGCGGACGCGGTGACCGAAATCACCGATATTTGGACGTTCGAGCGCGATCTGTCGCAGCGCGACCCGACCTGGCGTCTGGTGGCCGCCCGCAGCGGCTGATCGCGTCCGGCTGGCGTGGTATGGCGTTGTCACCGGGGCTGCGTGTATGCAGCCCCGTTTTCTTGCGATAGGGATTTGCGATGACCGCGACCAAGCCCAGGGTTGCCCTGTTTGTGACCTGCCTGGTCGATATGCACCGGCCCTCGGTCGGCTTCGCGGCCATCCGGCTGCTGGAAAGGGCCGGCTGCCAGGTGGAGGTGCCAAGGGCGCAAACCTGTTGCGGGCAGCCGGCGTACAATTCCGGCGACCGGAAAACGGCGCGCGATCTGGCGGTTGGGATCGTCGAAGCGTTTCGTGGTTACGATTACGTCGTGGTGCCGTCGGGATCCTGCGGCGGCATGTTGAAGCATCACCTGCCGCATCTGTTCGACGACGACCCCAATTTGCGCGCGCAGGCCGACGCGATGGCTTCGCGGGTTTACGAACTGGTCAGCTTCCTGACCGATGTCATGGGCGTGCGCGATACCGGTTCGGTGGCGTCAGCCGGCACCGTGACCTATCACGACAGTTGCTCCGGCCTGCGGGAGCTGGGGATCAAGCAGCAGCCGCGCGACCTGCTGAAGGCGGCCGGCGCGACGATCGTGGAAATGGCCGAACCGGAGATTTGCTGCGGCTTCGGCGGCACATTCTGCGTCAAGTATCCGGACATCTCGGTTCGGATGGTTTCCAACAAGACGGACGATATCGTGGCGACCGGGGCCGACACGGTTCTGGCGGGCGACATGGGCTGCCTGCTGAATATCGCCGGACGGTTGAAGCGGCAGGGCCACGCGGTTAAGGCGCGGCACATCGCGGAGGTGCTGGCGGGCATGACCGGCGATCTGCCGGCGATCGGCGAACCCCGGGGCTAGAAGCCGGCGGGGCTGGCTTTTAGAGGCCGGGCTTTCAACCGCGTCTATGAAGCGATCCGCCGTTGCTCCGCCCGCGCCTGCATCAGCCGAGCGGACACCGCCTGCCGGACGGGGGACAACAGGCCGCCAGCCCGGATCACCGCGTCGCGCATGACCCGCGCCGGAAACCGGTCATCGGTGAACAAGCCCACGGTCGCGTTGGTCGCCAGATACAGTGGCCCGGTCACCCGGCGATGCCGTGCCTCATAGGCTGCCAGCAGTGGGGCCGCGCCGATATCCTTGCCGGCGGCGAACGCCTCGGTGACCAGCCCGGCCAGAGTTCTGGCCCCTGACAGCCCGAAATTGAATCCATGCGCCGTCACCGGGTGCATCCCCACCGCCGCATCGCCGGCCAGTGCGAAGCGCCGCGCGACAAAGCGTTCGGCGTACACCCCCACCAGCGGGAACGCGACCCGCGGACCCACCAACCGCATCTGGCCCAGCCGGCTTTGATACAGCCGCGTGACCTCGGCGTTGAATGCTTCGGGCTCAAGGTCTTTCAATCTGGCGATTTTCTCCGGCCGCAGCGTAAGGACCAGGGACGACAGGTTGGGCGTCTCCGCGGTGCCGTTCAGCGGCAGGATCGCGATGGTGCGGCCATA
>JAKBCJ010000234.1 GCA_021807975.1 Pseudomonadota bacterium
CCTTCGGGCACTGGAAATATACCCTTTCCGCGGTAACAACGATCACCGTTTTGGGCACGGTCCCTTTCAACGCGAACCGGTCGATCAGATCGGGCGCGGTGGAGATGCAGGCCCGCCCATTCACCCGCAGCGTTTCCCCTACGCCGGGAATCAGGAACAACAGGGCCACGCGGTTGTCGTGGAGAATGTTACGCAAGGTGTCCAGGCGATTGTTGCCGCGCCGGTCCGGGATCAGCACCGTCTTGTCGTCCGGCACCTGGATGAAGGACCCCGCCGGATCGCCGCGCGGGGATGCATCCAGCCCCCCGGGACCAGAGGTCGCGATCACCATGAAGGGCGAGGCCTCGATCATCGCGCGGTAGTGCGGGTGGATGTAATCGATTTCCTTGGCGATCGCGCCGATGGGGGATTCGCCATACAGCGCGTTCAGCGCCGCCTCGTCGGTTATCAGGCTGTCGTTACCGATCGCGTCCATCGTCCGCTCCTGTTCCATCGCTGCCTTAGGCGGTATCCTTGCCCGGGCCGAGAGAGCCGACAAGGAGGAAGCCATGTCCGATAGGGAAGAAATCCGCGAACTGCTCGCCCGTTACTGCTTCGCGCTGGATGCGGACAGGTTCGAGGAGATGGCGGCGCTGTTCACCCCGGACGGGGTATGGGAAACCGCGTTCGGCACCGGAACCGGCAGGGCCGGGATCATTGCACAGGCCCAAAGTATCGCGACCGGGCCAAGGCCGAGGCGGGTGCATCAAACCACCAACATCGTGATCGACCTGGATGGCGACACCGCGACCGCTCGGTCTAACTGGATGCTGTTCCAAAACACCCCGGCCGGACCGGCGATCGGATCGGGCGGGGCGTATTTCGACCGGTTGGTGAAGGTCGATGGCAGGTGGTTCTTCAAGCACCGCACCATCGACCGGTTCATCAAGGCGGATTGACGCGCGCTAAGCCGCCTTCGCCATTGCCATCGCGCGCCACACCCGTTCCGGCGTGGCCGGCATGTCGATATGCGTCACACCATCGGCGCTGAGTGCGTCGATAATGGCGTTGATCACGGCCGGCGGGCTGCCCACCGCGCCCGCCTCGCCCGCGCCCTTCACACCCAGCGGGTTGGACGCGCACGGGACTTCGATCAATTCCACTTCGATATCGGGGAACTCGTTGGCGCGCGGCATCGCGTAATCCATGAAACTGCCTGACAGCAACTGGCCGGATACCGGATCGTAAACCGTGTGTTCCAGCACTGCCTGGCCGAAACCCTGGGCCACGCCGCCGGCCACCTGGCCACGCACGATCAGCGGATTGATCGCCTTGCCCACGTCATCGGTGACGCTGTAACGCACCAGTTCGATGACGCCGGTTTCCGGGTCCACCTCCACCTCCGCGATGTGGCAGCCGTTCGGGAACGTATGGGCATCGATCGCCGCGACCTCCGCCGCGTCCAGTAATGTCGCTGGTTCGCCGGCCGCGGCCTTCTTGCGCTGCGTCGCCGCCAGCGTAACGATATCGATCGTCCGGTCGGTGCCGACGATGGAGAACGTGCCGTCCGCGAACGCGATGTCGGCGACGGCGGCTTCCAGTTCCTCGGCTGCTGCCTGCTTGCCCTTGGCGATGACGGATTGGGAGGTCAGCAGGATCGCCTGGCCTTCCGAATACAGGCTGCGAGCGCCCCCGGTGCCGCCGCCGACCGGGATCGTGTCGGTGTCGCCCTGCCGGATGCGGATTTTGTCGCCGTCGATGCCCAGGTTGTTGGCGGTTAGCTGCACATAGGCCGTCTCGTGGCCCTGGCCGGTAGATTGGGTGCCGACATAGACATCGACAAACCCGTCGTCGGCGAACCGAATCTCGGCCCGTTCGGTCGGATCGCCGCCGGTGGCTTCCAGGTAATAGGCCAGCCCCAGGCCGCGCCGCTTGCCTTTCGCGGCGGCCGCGGCTTTCCGAGCAGGGAAGCCTGCGTAGTCCATGTGCCTGGTGGCGGCGTCCAGCACGACGCGGAAGTCGCCGCTGTCGTAGCTTTTGCCAACCGGAGTCGTATGCGGCATCGCGTCCGGCAGCACCATGTTGCGCCGGCGCAGTTCCACCGGATCGATATGAAGCTCGCGCGCGGCGGCATCGACCAGCCGTTCCACCAGATAGTTGCTCTCTGGACGGCCAGCGCCGCGATAGGCATCGACCGGAACCGTGTTGGTGAACACGCCAAGGACGTTGGCATAGATGGCCTTGAAGCCATAAACGCTGGCCAGCACGCCGGTCCCGGCATAGGTCGGAATATACGGCGCGAAGGTGGACAGATACGCCCCCATGTTGGCGATATTGCGGGTCCGCAGCGCGATGAATTTGCCATCGGCGTCGGTCGCCAGCTCACCGATCGTGATGTTGTCGCGGCCCTGGGTGTCGCACAGGAAGGCCTCGCCGCGTTCTGCGGCCCACTTCACCGGACGGCCCAGCTTGCGGCTGGCATAGCAGGTCAGGACGTGTTCGGCGTACAGGAACAGCTTCATGCCGAAGCCGCCGCCGACATCGGGGGTGATCACGCGGAACTTTTCGGGTTCGGTGCCGAACAGCGGCCCGATCAGGTTCTTCACCAGCCAGCCACCCTGGGTGTTGGCATACAGCGTCCACCGTCCGGTCGCCGGATCGAAATCCGCCAGCGCGGCCCGGGCTTCGATCGAGTTCACCACGATCCGGTTGTTGACGATTGTCAGCTTGGTGACATGCGCGGCGCGGGCAAATTCCGCCTCGGTCGCCGCTTTGTCGCCAATCTCCCAGTCAAATGCCAAATTGTGCTTGATTTCCGGCCAGACCAGCACGCCGCCCTTGTCCATCGCGGTGGGCAGTTCGGTGATGGACGGCAGGATGTCGTAATCCACCGCGATCGCCTCCGCCGCGTCGCGCGCCTGCTTGATGCTGCCGGCGACGACGAACGCGACCGGGTCGCCAACATGGCGGACGGTGCCCTCGGCCAGCACGGGATGCGGTGGGGCTGCCTGGGGGGAGCCGTCGCGGTTGTTCAGCAGGGCAGCACAGGGGAGGGGATTGATGCCATCGGCCTTCAGGTCGGCCGCGGTGTAAATGCCCGCGACCCCCGGCAGCTTCGCGGCTGCCGCGGTGTCCAGCCGGGTGATCGTCGCCGCCGCGTGCGGGCTGCGCAGCACCACGCCGAACAGCATGCCCGGCAGCACGATGTCGTCGGTGTAGCGGCCACCGCCCTTTAGCAGCCTTGGGTCCTCCACACGGCGGACGGGCTGGGCGAGGCCGAACTTCGTTGTTGTCATGGCGGCATTTCCCCGGGGCTGTCGATGGGTGTCGGGAACAGCATGTACGGTGTTGGCGGGAAAGGCCAAGGGGGGGTGTGGCGGAGGCGGGACGCTATAATTGTGCGGGATAGCAAGCGGACGCTTGCAGTGCGATATGGGGCAGCGGCGGCGGCAGTCCCGCCCAGAATGGCGCCGTGATCGTAACCATGGAAAACTGGCTGTAGGTTCCCCCGGTTCCGTAGCACTGCGACATGGTACTCAGGGTGACATTGCTTGCGGAAATTGCCCCGGCGACTGTCCAGTTGCCCGCCATCTGGACTGCATAGGCAGCGGGGTCGGCGCAGGAACCAAGCGCCATGCATCGGGCGGTCATTGCGGCGGTAACCTGTAGCGAGTTCTTTGCCCACCAGAGAAGTCCGACATCGATTCCGCCGACCGCCAGGCTCAGGAAGATTCCCGCTGTGATGGCAAATTCGAGAACCACGTTGCCCTGCTGTGCCAGCCGAAAGCGGCTGGCTGGTTTTCGTCTGGTCAATACAGCCTCACCACGGCGTTCTCCGTCAGCGCGGTGCTGGAGAGTGTGCTGTAGAACGGCATCATCGGGTTGTAGGTATAAGAGGCCGTTATGACCACATACGTCGCCGGAGGCTGACCGTTGGGGCATGCGGTGCCTGCCGTTGCCGCCGTCAGCGTGGCGGCTGGCGGCACGGTGCTGCTGTTGGAAATGCAGCCGAGGCTGGGTCCAGTCACTGTGACCGACACGTTCGGCAGATTGATACTGCTGACTATCTTCGCCTTGACGTCGGTGGCGGACACCGCTTGGGCGGTGCCGGATACGTTCTGACCCTGGTTGAAAGCGTAAGCCGCGCCACCCGCCACGCCGGATGCGAGTTCGATGCGATCCGAGAAGGCCAGAAGAAAGTCGCTCAATCCCGCGAAGATCGTCAGCAGGACGGGAACCACCAATGCGAACTCCAGCACAGCCACGCCGTCGCGGCTCTGCGCGAAGGTCGGTTGCATCGGGCGTTTCATTGGGTCAACCGCGCGATGCTCGGGAGATCGTAGGTTGCTGGCACGCCGAGGCTGGCACAGCCGGAGGCGGCAAAGCTGCTGCTGCCCGCGAACGTCACTGACTGGGCAATGGATACGAGGCAGTTGGATACTGGCGTATCGTCGGTGGAATCGTTAGGCCAGTTTGTGCTTCCGGTAATGGTGACCGAACCGTTCGGCATGTAAATCGCGCCGGTCAGGTTTTGGGTGGAATTGCCGTCGAATGCCACCGCTGCCCCCGGGGAGACCGAGCCGAACAAGAGCCCAGCCGTCGGGCCGCTGGATGGGGCGCTGAGGTTCAGGGTCGAATCGCCAGCGGCCTTTATGCTGCCGGTGGTGATGATGGTCACCCCCGATCCCGATACCGAACCGTCGCCGCCGAAAGTAACCGACCCGGCGACGTAATAGATACCGGGGCTGAGTGTGTAGTCGGCCGAACCGAAGCTGAGCGAGCTGTACACCGAACCGGGCGGGGCTGGCCCAAAGCTGGTGCCGGCGGGTTGGGAGATTGGGGTGCCGCTGACGCCCAAGACGCCGCCATAGACCGAGGCAAACGGGTCAGGAACCTGCGGCATGGAGATCGATTGCTGGTCGCAAGGCGTCTGCCCCGCCTGACAGTTTTGATTGTAACTTCCGCCGATGGCCCCGCTGGCAACGATATTGGGGGTTCCGACCGTTGGTGTGCCGTTGAACTGGATGGAGGCGTCAGAGCGAAGGTTGCAGCCGGACATTTGGATATTGGTGTTTTTGCCGCCGCTGATCGTCAGGTTGTCGGTTGTTGTGATACTGTTGGAACTGCCGTTCAGGGCCAGGGCGCAGGACAGGTTGCCGCTGGCCCGGGGCGAGATTTGTGCCGCGGCGGTCGCCGAGACCGTCTGGGACGACGTTGACAGAAACATATGGGAAAATATGAGCGAGACGACACGCTGCGCCGTGACCGTGATCGTTCCGGGGCTCGTAAACGAGATTGAAGCGGAATAGTTCCCGTAGGTGTCGGTCAGCGTGGATGTCCCGTTGCCTCCGCGCGTGCCGACCGGAAAACCATTGAGTTCGATGACGTTCGCGGCTGCGGTGAGGGCGGAGGAGGCGCTTACCGTTGATGCGTATAGTCCCGCCCCGGCCAGCGCAGCGATATCGGCGGTTCTTTGCAGTTGGGAGCGGACGGCCGCCCGGTAGCTGATGTCGAAGCCGAGTGCCATCACCCCGATCATGATTGGCAATATCAGTGCCGTCACGGCCGAAATCGTGCCGCTCTGGTCCGATTTGAGCCGCGGACAGTGCATCGCGTCGGCAAGATGGCGCCGCGGCGTTCCTGCCATGGCCCGCAGTGGCGCGGCAACGATAAACTCCCCCCCGATAGCATCGAGGAAGGGGCGCCTCGTGCCTGCTTGCAACGGGAGAAAGGTTGTCAGCTTGAGCATGGAAGCGCTTATGAAAGAATATTCTGTTTCGAATGCAAATATCTATCATCAGTCCACGGAAAGCCAAATCGGAAAATGACGATTGCTTATCTGGAAGGAGCGGTAACACGCCAGACGGCTGGTCCGGCTTCGATTTGCACCCGGCCGCCAGCGTCAAAACCCACATCGAAGGCCCGAAGGGTTCCGCTCGCCCAAAGCCGTTGAAACGGCGCACCGATATACCGGCACGCACCTGCGCTGGTTCCCGGCCCCATTCCAACGCTCATGGCCAAAGCACGCCCGAAGCCGGGTCTAACCACGCCGGTTGTGCAATTCACCCTGGAAAGCCGCGAAAGGTTGCGTAGGATGCGTCATCGCCCTCAGGAGTTCCGCATGCCTTTCGCCACCACAGACGACGGTGTCCGCCTCTACTACGAAGAAACAGGCTCCGGCACGCCCGTGATCTTCGTGCATGAATACGCCGGTGACCACCGTGCGTGGGAAACCCAGATGCGCCATTTTGGCCAGCGCTACCGTGCGATCACCTATGGCGCTCGGGGGTATCCGCCGTCCGACGTGCCCGATGATGTGTCGAAATACTCCCAGGCACGCGCCGCCGATGATGTTGGTGCGGTGCTGGACCATTTGAAGATCGATAAAGCCCATATCGTCGGCCTGTCGATGGGCGGTTTCGCCACCCTGCATTTCGGCTTCCGCTATGCTGCCCGGGCATTGTCGCTGACAGTCGCCGGCTGCGGTTACGGGGCGGAAAAAGACCAGCGCGACAAATTCCGCGCTGAGGTCGCTGCCGTCGCCGCCTTCCTGGACGAAAACGGCATCGAAGCCTTCGCCGCTAAATACGCATATGGCCCAACCCGCGTGCAGTTCGAAAATAAAGACCCGCGCGGTTTCGCGGAATTCAAGCAGCAACTGGCCGAACATTCTCTCGTCGGCGCCCGCAACACTCAGTTGGGCGTCCAGGGGGAACGGCCATCGCTCTACGATCTGGTGGACCAAATGGCGGCGCTGACCGTGCCCACCCTGATCCTGACCGGGGACGAAGACTGGCCCTGCCTGCAACCGGCGCTGCTGATGAAGCAGACCATCCCGTCCTCGGCGCTGTCTGTGATGCCCAACTGCGGCCACACCATCAACCTGGAGGACCCGGACCAGTTCAACCGCCTGGTTGGCGATTTCATCGTTCAGGTTGATGCCGGGCGCTGGCCGAAGCGGGACCCGCGGACGATGGTCGCGTCTATCACCGGCATGAAATGACCCGCCGGCGCCGACGGAGGCGTGATTGGACCCCACATCCGCATCGCCGGTAAGGTAGGTCGCGATGCGTAGCTGTGTGTCTTTGCTGTTGGTTTTCGCGCTTTCTGGATGCGGGTCCGTTCTAACTGCCTCGACCGCGGACGTGGCGGGCATCGCTGGCGCAGGGGTCGCCGGCGCGGTGACGAAAAGTGGCGCGGCGGCGGCCGGCATCGGCCTGGGCATCGCCGCCGGGGCCAACGCCGGATTGCAGTATGTGGAGCGCGACGCACACTCCAGCGAACAAGACAGGATCGCCGCCGCCGCGGGTGCGCTGGACCCGGACGTCGTCGGCCATTGGGACAACACGCACGCCGTCCCAATCGAACCGAATGAACACGGCGATGTCGTCGTCACGCGGTTGATCGGGTCCGACGCGTTCAGTTGCAAGGAAATCGTATTTTCGGTCGATACGGTCGAGAAGGAGCAGCCGCACAAGGCATTCTACACCGCAACGGTCTGCCTGGACGGCACCACCTGGAAATGGGC
>JAKBCJ010000235.1 GCA_021807975.1 Pseudomonadota bacterium
AGGCGCATCGGCTTGCCGTCCAACAGGATGCGATGGCCTTGTTCGGTCCATTCGACCGATGCGGTATCCCAGAAACGCTTCACGCGCCGCCTTTCAACGAAACAGGTTCTTCAAAATATCCTCGGGCCTGTTGGTACCCGGGGCGGCCGGTGCGGCACCCTGCGCCGGCACGGTCTGCCCCCGGGCGGCAGCCAGGGCCGGGGTGCAGATGTCGGTGCTTGCGCCGCCGGGCGGTTTATCGCCCCCCAGCAGTCCGGCGACAATGCCCAATGGTGTGGTGGCATCCCGCGAGATGCGGATCGCCGGCTGGCGGATCGGGCCGGAGACGGTCAGCGGGATCGTGAAGCCGGTGCCGGCCACCCGGCCTTGGGGTTCCAGCGCCATCGAAAGCGTTTCGTCGCGCAGATCGACGGTGCCGGACCCGGTCATCGTCAGCAGCGCCGAACCGAGCGCCAGCGGTCGGATGGTGCCGATGCCATCGCGGGCCTGCATCCGCAGCGCGAAGCATTTCAATTCACCCTGGCCGCTTTTCCCCGCGAGGTTGAGTGCGGTCATCAGGGTGCCGAACAGGCTGGTGTCGATGGTGCCGCCGGCCATGGCCAGACCGAGCGACCCGCCGAGGGAGGCGGCAATGTCGTGCGGGCTTTGGCCGGCGCCGGTCAGATCGGCGTACACCTCCAGATTGCCGTCGGCGTAGGCGGGTTCGCGGGCGGCGGCCAGCAGGGCTTTCAGCGCCAGCCCGGGGGCGTGAAGCGTCAGATGGACCGGCGGGGCGGGTTGCGCCGCGTCGGCGGACAGGGTGCCGGTCACGCGGCCACCCGGCAGGCTGACGGCGAACGGCGCGACGTTGAGTCTGCCGTCTCGCAGCTCGGTTCGGGCGTCGGCCGCCGTGTATTCGGCGCCGCCGGCGTGCAGGTCGGCGATGGTCAGCGTCACGTCAGCGTTGGTTGCACGCAGCAACGCCCACGGCAGCGGCTGGCGGGGGAACAGGTCGCCGCCGGCTTTGGCGGGGGACGGCGGGTGGGTGCTGTTGGCTGGCGCTGGCGGCGCGGCGGCCGGCGCGGCGGCCGGGGTGGCGGCCAGGGTGGCGGCCGGTGTCTGGCCAATGGCGGCCAGCAGTGCGTCCAGGTCGATGCGCTTGGACGTCAGCGTCGCGGTCACGGTGCGACGCCCCGCCCGCGCGAACGTCGCATCCCCGGCCAGATCGCTGCCCGCACCGGTCAAGGAAAAGTCATGGACCGCAAAAGAGGACAGTAAATCCCCGGTCAGCATGCCACGAAAAGCCGCCTGAGCGATCGGGGGCAGCGGCCGGCCGGCCAGCGGCGACAGCGTGGCGAGGTTGGGTGCGTCAACGCCAATGGCGATATCGGCACCCTTCAGCGCCCCGATATCCTGGATCGTGCCCTTGGCTGAAAGCGTGGCATCGGCGATGACGGCGGCGAGCGTCAGAGAATATCCCTTGCCATCGGCGGGCCGTCCCAGCGATCCGTCGGCCCGCAGCGTGGCGCCACCGGCCGTCAGAACGGCTTTCAGTGGCCAGGGGCCGGTCGCGGCCGACTTGGCAAATTCCGTCAGGTTGATGGTGTCGGCGGTCAGATCGAATGCGGTGCCATCGTAGGCTGCCTCCATCGCGATATGGATCGGGGCGTCGGGCGATGCGGCTGTCGCATCCAGCTTTGTCAGCGCGACGGTGGCGATCCGGCCGGTCCGGCCGTCGCGATAGGCGATGGTTCCACCCTGGATGCCGATCGAGCCGATGGTCAATCGCGGCCCGCTTGCGTCGGTCTCGCGAACCGGCGCCGGCGCAGCCCGGGCGTGCGTGGCGGCTTGGGTGGTGTCCGGCGTCATCAGCCAGTTTGCCCGCCCCGCGGCGTTCGTTTCCAAGACTATATCGGGGTGGATCAGCACCAGGCGTACGATGTCGATCCGGCCGGAGAGCAGCGGCAGCAGACTGAGTTCGGCCTCCATCCCTTGCAGCGATGCCATTTGTGGGCGGGAGAAGCCGGGCGGGTTGGAGAATCCGACATCCGATGCCCGAATCGTCGGCCAAAGCGACAGTTTGAGGCGCAACGGCCCGTTCAGCGTCAGGTCCCGGCCGGTGGACAGCCTGACCGCCTGGACGATTTCCGGTTTGTAAGCATTGGGGTCGAACAGGGCGGCGGCAATCGCGACGCCGGCCGCGATGACGATGACGGCAACTGCTGCGATCGTGGCGATTCGAAGCGGCCGTCTGGAGGTCATTTTCGTCTCCCGGGTGGTTGGGCGGCCGGGGCGTGGAAGCCCAGCGTTTTGAATGTGGCCTTCATATGGGGTGGCAGGTCGGCTTCCACAGTCAGCAATCCGCCGGCCGGGTGCGGCAGCACCAGGCGGCGGGCGTGCAGGTGAAGATCGCTCGACAGGCCCTCGATCAGTGCCGAGAAGGCCATGTTCTGGTCAGGTTCCTCGTATTTTTCGTCGCCCAGGATGGGGGCTTTGATGGCGACGCAATGTACGCGAAGCTGATGGGTGCGCCCGGTGATCGGCTTCAATTCCAGCCAGGCCAGTTTCTGCGCGGCGTTATCCAGCGTCTGATAATCGGTGACCGCCCTGGCGCCGGCCGGGTCGTCGCGTTCGGCCGGGGCGGTGCGCTCCCCACGGGCGCCGCCGACGCGCTTCAGCGGCAGGTCGATGCGGCCCTCCACCGGGACTGGGCGGCCGGCGACGACGGCCCAGTAGGTCTTTTCGATGTCGCGGCCGCGGAACAGCGCGGCGAGTTTGCCGGCGGTGCCGGGGGTGCGCGCCAGCAGCAGCACTCCGGTGGTGTCGCGGTCCAGCCGGTGGACCAAACGTGGCCGGTGTTCGGAGCCGAAGCGAAGCACATCAAGCATGCCATCGAGATGGCGGGTGATGCCGGGGCCGCCCTGGACCGGCAGGCCATAGGGTTTGTTGATCACCAGGATCTGGTCGTCCCGGTAAATGACAGCCTTCTGCAAGTCGCGGGCGTCATTGGGATCGACCCGGCTGACCGGTTTGGCCTCGACCGGGGCGGGGGCGTCCATCGGCGGGATGCGGATGGTCTGGCCGGGTGTCAGGCGGGTGTTGGTGTCGGCCTTGGCGCCCTCTACCCGGATCTGGCCGGTGCGGCAGAGTTTCTGGATCAGGCTTTGCTGGGTGCCGGGAAAGTGCCGGCGGAACCAGCGATCGAGGCGGATGTCGGCCTCGTCCTCGGTGACGATGCGGGTTTGAAGGGTCATGCGCGGGGTTTGGCGCCCGGGGACGGTTGGGTCAAGCGAGAAGGGGTGTCCTGGCAATGCGAGGCGCGGTGTTCGATCACGATGGTTCGTCCTTTAAGTTATGTATTGCCCACGATTAAGGCGGGCGCCGGAAAACGCACCAGACGATCGTGCGATGACGAGAGGGTGGAGGAATTCAAGGCTTTTGAGCGCCAGGCACCGGAAAGGTCGATCTTCCAGGGCAATGCGGCGTCCATCGGGGCTCGATTGGCGAAAGGCCAGATGGTTTCGCGATTCCTGCCACATATGGGCCATAACTGAGCCCACCTGCGATAGGCTGCCCACTGCCGGTATGGCCGTGGGCAGCTCGTGTTTTGAGCTTGATTTGTTCAGTTAGAGCTGCCCGCCAATCTTTATTTTTGGCGCGCGCCCGCGTCGTGGCACTGCAAAGGTGGCGTCGCGGATAAAAAAATTTCTGCCTATTTTTCAGTCCAGTCGTATTGGCAGGTTTTCAACTTCTTACCCGTGCCGCCGCGTTGCTGTTCCTTGTTTTGGTTGTTCTTTTTGCCGATGGCGACGATATACATCTCGCCGTTCTTCCACTCCCAGGCGATGCCAATAGTGTTGGTCACATGCGCATGGAAAGCCCCGTCCAGGTATTCGACTGGGCCATGGCCGGTCTCTTTCGGCCCAACAACGGCGATAGATTCGATTTTGGTGATGATGTTTTTGTCGGCCATGCTTTTGAGCTTGGTATTGGCAAATTTGTACTCGGGTTTCTTCTCTTCTTCTGCTTCAGGCAGTATCAGCTCAAGCGTAGCCTTGTTGCGCTTGCCGTTCACGTTGAAGAAGAAGTCATAATCGCCAGCCTTGGTGAGCTTGCCGTCGAACTCGCCCCCGGACTTGAGTTGCTTCAGCCCGTCGGAGGTGAAGCCGAGATGCTCGATAATTTGCCTGACTATTCTCTGCTGTGCGGCTTGCTGCGACTTTACCGCACCATCCTTTACTTCACTCTTGTCCAACTCCGCTTTATGGACTTTGCCTTTGAATTTTTTTTCGACGACGCTTACGTCCTTGTCGGGAAAGGTGATTTTTTCGTCGAGAAAGTAGGTAAGTGTCGGCATTTCGTCCCTCCAATAACACTGCTAATCCTAGCTAACTACCCGGACAAGACGCATGCAAGCTCGTTTCCGAAATGGACCCGTTGCGAAAGTCGCCCGGCCCGGGCAAGCCTGACGCCAAATAGGGGCTTCCCCGGTCACGGGTGTGTATGATTCCCGGGACTCCCTCAACGCGAAGGAGACTCTGCCCCTGCCCAGCCCGTTTTCAGTCGTCCGGTTGCGCCGAAGCGAAATCTTTCGGCGCCTGACCGGGATCGGCGTCGAGACATTCGATGCGATGCCCGGGCCGTTGCGCGGCCGGTGGGACACGGCACAGCGGGCCTCGGCGTATTGCACGGGGCGATTGGCCTTCAGCGTGAACAGCCAGTCGCCACCTCGATCTTTGATCAGACCGGCGGATTCGCCCTGGTAATGCAACACATCCCCGGTGACCAGCGCACCGGTCAGATCGATCAGGCCGAGCAACGAGCGTGATGACGAAACGTACGCCCCGGCCTACTTCTTGCCCCTCAAGTCCGCCCAATACGCCAGCCGCTTGCCGATCTCGCGCTCAAACCCACGATCCTTGGGACGGTATAGATCGACCCGATCCATCCCGTCGGGAAAGTAGTTCTGGCCGGAGAACGCGTCTTCCGTGCCGTGGTCGTATTCATACCCGGCGCCATACCCAAGCTGTTTCATCAGCTTGGTCGGAGCGTTCAGGATGTGCGCCGGGGGCATCAGACTCCCGGTATTCTTCGCCGCCGCCTTTGCTTGCCCGAACGCCGTATACACCGCGTTCGATTTCGGCGCGGTGCCCAGGTAAACCACCACCTGCGCGATCGCCAGTTCGCCTTCCGGCGAGCCAAGCCGCTCATACGTCTCCCACCCCGCCAGCGCCTGAGGCAGCGCATTCGGATCGGCCATCCCGATATCCTCGGCGGCAAAGCGCACCAGACGCCGAGCGATGTAGCGGGGATCCTCGCCGCCGTTCAGCATGCGGGCGAACCAATACAGCGCGGCGTCCGGGTCCGATCCCCGCAGTGATTTGTGCAGCGCGGAGATAAGATTGTAGTGCTCTTCCCGATCTTTGTCATACAGCGCCGCTCGGCGGGACAGCAATTCGGACAGTGCGGCGGTGTCCATCGGCGGCGTTCCCGCGGGAAGCGCCGCGAGCTGTTCCACCATGTTCAGCAAATAGCGCCCATCGCCGTCGGCCATGGCGCGCAGCGTGCCGCGCGCGTCGTCCGTCACCGGCAGTGGATGGCCGATCTCCGCCTCCGACCGAACCAGCAAGAGTTCCAGGGCGGGATCGTCCAGCCGGCGTAGAACCATGACCTGGCAGCGCGACAGCAGCGCGCCGTTCAGCGCGAACGATGGGTTCTCGGTCGTCGCGCCGATCAGCACCACGGTGCCGTTCTCCACCACCGGCAGAAACCCATCCTGCTGCGCCCGGTTGAACCGGTGGATTTCGTCCACGAACAGCAGCGTGCCCTGACCGGTTCGGCGGCGCCTGGTCGCGTCGTCGAACGCCCGCTTCAGGTCCGCCACGCCGGAAAACACCGCCGACAACTGCACGAATGCCAACTTCGCCCGGGCGGCCAATAACCGGGCGATGGTGGTTTTGCCGACGCCCGGCGGCCCCCACAGGATCAGCGACGCCAGCGACCCACGCTCCAGCATCCGGGTTATGGACCCTTCCGGTCCCAGCAGATGATCCTGTCCGACAACCCCTGACAGCGCGGCGGGACGCAGCCGATCCGCGAGGGGGCGGCCGCTGTCGGGTTCGGGCGGCACCGCGGGGTCCGCGGCGCCGAACAGGTCATCGGGTTCTGGCACCGGGGCAGCATAGCCGGGCCGCCCGGGGTCCGAAAGCGGTCCGCATCCGGGCTGGCAGCGACTTCGCGAGTACGGCACGATGCCTGGGTTTGACAGGGAGCCACGATGACCGCCGACAAGGGCCTTAAGAAAGATGCGATCTCGTTTCTGTCGAACGTGACGTTCGGGATTTCCTCCACCTCCCCGGCCTACAGCGTCGCGGCCTCGTTGGGGCCGATCGCGGCGGTGGCGGGGTATGGCTCCCCGGGGGTCATGCTGATCGCGTTCATTCCGATGCTGTTCATCGCGGTGGCGTTTTACCATCTGAACCGGGCGGACCCCGATTGCGGAACCTCGTTTGCCTGGGCACGGCGGGCGATCGGGCCAAAATCCGGCTGGCTGGCCGGATGGAGCGTCATCGTCGCCAACATCCTGGTGATGCCAAGCCTGGCCGATATCGCCGGGCGCTATTCGTTTCAACTGATAGGGATCGGCGATCCATCCGCTGTTGCCGCCGGCATTGTCGGCGTTGCCTGGATCGTGGTCATTACACTGGTCTGCTATGTCGGGATCGCACTGTCCGCCCGGATGCAGAATCTGCTGCTGGGTGCGGAACTGGTCATCCTGGCGGTGTTCGCGGTCCTTGCACTGACCCGGGTGTACGGGCCGAACCCGCCCGCCGGATACCATCGTATCGACTGGAGCTGGTTCGATCCGCTTCGCGCCGGCGGGTTCGATGCATTTGCCCGGGCGATGGTCCTGGCGGTGTTTCTATACTGGGGTTGGGACAGTTGTCTGTCGGTCAACGAAGAAACCCAGGACCCGCACGCCGCACCCGGATACGCGGCCGTTGTTTCGACACTGGTTCTGGTCGGCATCTACGGTCTGGTGGTGGTCGCCGCCGTGGCGGTGGGCGGGACGGACCTGCTGAGCGCCAATAAAGACGACGTCCTGGCCCCGATCGGACGGGCCGTCCTTGGCGCCGGGTTCAGCAAAATCCTCGTGTTTGCCGTTCTGATCTCCGCCCTCGCCTCCACCCAGACCTCTATCCTCCCCGCCGCTCGGATGGCGCTGTCGATGGCGCATGCGGGCGCCATCCCGGTGCGGTTTCGCCATATTCATACCCGCCACCTGAGCCCGGGGTTCGCCACTGTGACCATGGGGGCGGTTTCGGTCGTGTGGTATCTGGGGCTGACGTGGCTGTCGCAGGACGTGCTGACCGATTCCATCGCCGCACTTGGGCTGGTGATTGCGTTTTACTATGGGCTGACCGGCCTTGCCTGCGTGATGTTCTATCGGCAGGGCCTGTTCGCCACTGTCGGCGGATTCGTATCGAAGGGCGTGA
>JAKBCJ010000236.1 GCA_021807975.1 Pseudomonadota bacterium
CTCGATCACCTGGCCGGCGCGAATCAGGTTCGCCTGCTGCTTCATGGGGTTTGGTCCATTCGGTAGAATTGGAAAAGGTGCGGGCTTCTAGACCCTGGGCGGGCCGGGGGCAAGGTTTCGGATCGGCCGGCGGCGATTGGCCGATCCGTTGGGCGCGGCGTGAAGGTCGCCGGGGAACGAAATCCACCGATCGGGGCGGCCGAGGTGAGCGGGGGTTCCCTTATGGAGGGACTCAATCGCGTGAACCAGGCGATTGAGGATGTTCGGGCACGTGGCCTTGTAAGCGGAGGTACGGATGGTCTGGGCGGCGCGCATGGGCACCGACTGGTTGGATCATATGGCTATTTGGAGCTGTCAATGATTTCCTGCCCGGGGTTCGGGGGCTGGCGGGGGTGGCCGGATCGATGAAATTCATAACAGAAAAATAGGAACAAAATCTATAATGTTCCGGTATATTGGTGATCCGGCGGGCTGCGGACTGGCCCATGTGGTCAGGTAATCTCACATTTGCCCAGCGGCGCGCTCGGTTATTTGGGCTCCCATGGTGTCATTTACTGATATGAGCTATCGGCCGCGCAAGGCGCTGGGCTTCGCGACGCCGGGGGAGCATTCCAGGGCACTGTTAGCCGGACTGGCAGGCTAACGAATGAAACCGTGCGAGGTGTTTGCTCCAGAACGTGAGTCCGCCTACCATTGATACTCTCTCGACCCACACAATTGGACCAACTCATCGTCAGGGCCGCGTTACATGACGTCTAAGATCACCACCCTAAGCGGCATGCAATGCGTCGTGCTAGGCGGCGGCGGGTTTATTGGAACCCACCTCTGCAAGGCGCTGCTAACCCGGGGTGCATCGGTGCGCGGGTACAGCCGCAGCCGCACCTACCCTGCCGCTTTGGACGGGGTCATCTGGACCAGCGGCGAATTCAGTGACCGGACCGCCGTCGCCCGGGCCGTGGACGGGTGCGACATCGTATTTCACCTGCTGGGTGGCAGCATTCCCGATAGTTCGAACAAGGATCCTCTGGGCGATCTGCTGAGTTCCGCGGTACCGAGCCTGCAACTGCTGGAAATTTGCCGAGCGGCGAAGGTGCGCAAAATTCTATTCGTCTCCTCCGGTGGCACTGTCTATGGCATCCCTAACGCCATTCCGATTCCTGAATCCGCCCCGACTGACCCGATCTCCGCCTATGGGATCAGCAAGCTGGCGATTGAGAAATACCTCGCTCTCTATCACCACCTGCATGGCCAGGACTTCTGTGTCTTACGGGTGGCCAACCCGTTTGGCCCGTATCAGAGCCCGGATCGACGGCAAGGCCTGATAGCCAGTCTGATGCATCGCATCTCGCGGGGACAACCGATCGAAATCTGGGGCGACGGCGAGGTCGTCCGCGACTACATCTATATCGACGACGTCATCGAGGCACTGCTGGCTGCCGTCACCTACGGCGGTTCACACACCTTGTTCAACGTTGGCTCCGGTATCGGCCGGAGCGTCCTGGAGGTCGTGCGCGATGTCGCCGAGGCCCTCGGTCACCCGGACGTCCAACGGATCCATAAGCCCGGGCGCGCGACTGATGTTCCTGTGAGTATTCTCGACATCGCCCGCATTGAGCGTGAAGTCGCGTGGTCGCCGCGCACCGACTGGGCCCGAGCGTTGCGACTGACCGCGGACTGGATCCGTACGATCTGACCCGGCGCCCAAAGATACCGCTCCGGGTGGCATGAACCCACGCTTTAGCTTACATTAAAACATACCCTAGCGTACATTAACCAACGCTTTACCTTAAAGGTGAGGCTGTGAGAGTTGATGGGCTGATCGGACGTATACCAGTGGTCGAGTTGACAAAAGGACAAGGCATGACGACAACGCAACCAATGGCCGCTGCCGCCGTGACCAGCCTCGCCTCCAGCCGCTCCATCCTTCCTGCTTCCGGCCATATCATTGTCGTTTTGGGAATGCATCGCAGCGGGACCAGCATGACTACGCGCGCGCTGCAGGCGCTTCACGTGCCGCTTGGCGACAACCTGCATCCCGCGGCGATCGATAACCCAAGCGGTTTCTGGGAAGATCGGGATTGTCAGCGGATCAATGAGAACCTGCTCCGGCACCTCGGTTCGGCCTATGATCATCTTGCACCGGCCTGGCAAATCTCCCGCACTGATCCGATCATTGGCGAACTAAGCATTATGGCCGCTGAAACGCTCAAGGCGAAATTGCTGAAGACCGATGGGGTATGGGCCTTCAAAGACCCGCGCACCTGCCGATTGATGGAGTTCTGGCAACCGGTCATGACTGCCGCCGGCTACACGACCAGCTTCGTCGTTCCTGTCCGGAACCCCATTAGCGTCGTCCGTTCGCTGGAGCGGCGGGAGCAGATGCCCGCCGAAAAGGGCTATCTGCTCTGGCTGCAACACGTGGTCCCCGCCGTACTTCTCAGCGCCCGGTCGTCGCGTCGGATCGTGGTCGATTACGACCTGACGATGGACCGGCCCTTGGCTCAGTTAAGGCGGATGGCCGACGCTCTGGGTCTGCCCATGGATCCCACCGATCCAGCGGTGACCAGCTTTGCGCGGGACTTCCTGGACGAGTCGTTGCGGCATACACGCTTCTCCTTGGCGGAACTGAGGTTGGACGCACGCGCCCCGCGCCAAGTCGCTGACACCTACGAAATCCTGCTCGACCTCGCGAATGACGATGATCGAACCGACATCGCCTCGCCCGACGTACTGCGCCATTTCACCGCCACCGCGGAATTTCTATCGGATATGGCGCCGGCTTACGCACTTGTTCGCAGGTTTGAGACAGAGGCCCGCTCGTTCGGGAAAGCCCTGGCGGATCAGGAGGAAAAGGCCGCTGGGGTAGAGCAGCAAGCCGTCGAGCAGAGGAACCGGGCCGAAGCGGCCGAATGGCACGCGAGCGAGCAACAGCAGCGGGCCGAAGCCGCCGAGCAGCGGGCAATCGAGCAACAGCAGCGGGCCGAAGCCGCCGAACGGCGGGCTATCGAGCAACAGGGCAGGCTCGACGAAGTCGAAGAAATCTTCAGGGTCCAGAGGATCATCGCTCAGGACGGCTCTCGCCAAGTCCAGGAGGCGCGAAATCGCCTTGCCGCCATAGAATCCAGCACCAGTTGGCGTGCGCTTTACCCAGTTCAGCGAGCGCTGCGCGGCCATCCCAGGGTCGCTCGTTGGACACGGCGCGGGGCCCGCTTGGTCTGGTGGTCCGTGACCCTGCAGCTACCCCAACGCCTTGGGGACTATTTCAAACGACGGCAAAGGGCGACGCATGGCGTGCCATCAACGAGCCCGGCGGCAACGTTCGACTCCAACCGGACGGCAAACCGGGGGTCGGGAAGCGAGCGGCACGCTTTCGAAGCGGTCGCGGAGCAGATATCGAGACGGTTCGGAACGGGTGGCAGCTTCACGCCTCAGATCCGGGACGAACTGATCGAGTCGTCATTGTATCGAAATGATAGTCTCTCCGCGGATGCGATCGAACGACTGTTTCCTTTGTTCGTCCCGGAATGGCACAGTCACACCGGGAAGCCGTTGGAGAGTTTTCTCGTCTATCAGCGCGATGGCCTGGCCGCTGGGACGCCCCCCGGACCGCTTTTCGACCCAGCCATTTACCGACAACGGGCAGAAGCGGCAGGTTTGCCGCCTGTTGGCGCGGCCGAAAATGCGGTAATCCATTGGCTTCTGTATGGCTATGATGCACGCATCGTGCCCACGGATCGCTTCGATGAAGCCTTCTATCAGATGGCCAACCCGGACATTCGCGCGGCGCCCGTGTGGGGCTTCTCCCATTTCGCGTCCTACGGCATGTTCGAAGGCCGCAAGCCGACCGCCTCGCCCATTTTCAGCTTCGCGACGATCTCGCCGCCTAACGCTACCCCGCGCATGCCCTACTTGTTGCGACGGTGGTTCCGAGAGGATTTTCCCGGCCGGGCGTCACCGTTTGCTGGCGAGGTTCCCGCCGTTTACGAAGAACGTCTGGAGGAGGTCATACACTCCGATCAGATGGAGCGCATCTTCGCCGAGGTCCGAACGATCGAGCCCGAGGTGGGCGAAATCTCCACCCTGACCGCCGCTTACCTAGCCCCATTTCACGACCGTGCCGGATGGATGCAGGCGGAGGCGAGGCGCCGTATTCCGCGATCCCATTACGACAGCATCATCTGCGTGCCCTGGATCCGTACCGGCGGGTCCGACTTGGTCGCCGGCTTGCTCGCGAGGGCGCTTCTGCGCATTCGACCCGATGAATCAGTGTTGCTGCTGCGCGTTGACCACCCCCATTTCGAGCGCGCCAACTGGATCCCGGCCGAAGCGGATAACGTCGACATTTCGGATCTGACGACCGGCTTGGGGGCTCCTGAAGGGGAGAACCTGTTGCGCTCCATTTTTCGCGGTCTCACACCCCGGCGAATCATCAACGTGAACAGCCGTCTATGCTGGACGACTCAGCGTATGTTCGGCCGCAATCTGGCCACGACGACGCATTCATACGCCTATATGTTCTGCTGGGACCTCTCGCCGACCGGGAAACGCGTTGGCTACCCCGAGGAATTCTTTGCCAGTACTCTGGACGGCATGACCGCGTTCCTCACCGATACCGCGTATCTTCGGGACGAACTGGTGACCATCCACAACCTCTCGGTGGCGGACCGGGACCGTATCGTTCCAATGTGCACGCCAGCGCAAACCAAACCGCGATCGCCATCGATCGCTCGCCTCGTGCTGAACGCGAATGCACCCGGCAGCCGCCGCCTGGTACTCTGGGCTGGACGTCTGGACCGGCAAAAGCGCTTCGATCTAGTGCGGGACATCGCCAGACGGATGCCCGACGTCGAGTTTCGTTGTTGGGGCGCCTCGTTACTCGATCAGCCACCGGATTTGTCCCGCCTCCCTGCGAACATCAGCATGCAGGGGTCGTTCGGCAGCTTCGACGACCTGCCACTCGCCGAAGCTGGAGTCTGGCTGTTCACGTCCTTATGGGAAGGCATGCCGACGACCATCATAGAGTTAGCAGTCCGCGGTGTCGCCTTGGTGTCGAGTTCCGTTGGCGGCATTCCAGAACTCGTCCGACCCGAGACCGGCTGGCCCATCCCGGCGGACGCGGATGCCGGGGCCTATGTGGCGGCGCTGCGGGCGGCGCTTGACTCACCCGAGGAAGCGATGCGCAGGGCCGAGGCCTTGCAACACCTTGTCGCCAGCCGGTATACGGAAGAAATGTACGATGCGACGCTGGACGCGCTGCTGAAGGCGGAAGGGACGCTATGAGCCGGACTCCGGACGTCACCGCCATCCTGACCGCGCATGCCGAAGGAAAACTCGCTGCGACGTCACTGGTAAGCTTCGAACGAGCGATCGCCGAAGCGAGGCAAGCTGGCTTAGTCGTCGAGGGACTGATCGTGCTCGACCGCGCCGATGCTTCGACACGTGCGCAGTTCGCCGGCGTGGAGCCCCGGTTCCGTGTCATCATGACCGATGAGGGCGATCCCGGGCAGGCCCGCAACGCCGGTGTCGCGGCGGCCGAAGGGCGGTTCGTCACCTTCCTTGACGGCGACGATCTATGGTCGTCGAATTGGATAGTATTGGCCTACCGGTTGTGTGCGGCGGAACCGGACAAGGTCATCGCCCATTCCGAGGTCAATATCGTTTTTGGCGTGGAACGGCACATGTGGTGGCATGCCGACTCTCGCCTTCCGGGATTCGACCCCACATATCTTCGTATAGGCAACTACTGGGACGCAATGTCTTTCGCCGCGCGCGCGCTGTTCCAGCGGTTCCCGTTCGTGGCGAATGACCTGCGCCTTGGCTTCGGCCACGAAGACTGGCACTGGAACTGTGTCACCCTGGTGGCCGGCATCGATCATCGCCCTGCGATCGGGACAGCGCATTTTAAGCGGAAGCGACCTGGCTCCCAGATGGCAAAGTGCAACGCCATCAGCGCGGCTCCTTGGATCACGCCGTTGGCGTCCTACGAGTGGACCGGCCGACCCGCCGATACTCAACTGAAAAGAGGCGTTTGATGGCCGATACGAACTGGGAGGATATGATCTCCCTCAATTCCCGCGCGGAAGTTACCGACATCGCGCTTGGGCCGGCCCGGGACTATTTGAAGCAGGAGAACGGAGAGGTCACATGGGACCGGGCCCGCATTCCGCTGCAACGGGCCCTCGATGGGGACACCGCCCCGCTGCCGACGACCGAGCAGCGCGAAGGCTATTACGGCCCGAACCACTTCAACTTCTGGGCTTCCGGCCTGCGCGACTATTGCCAACTGCTGGAGTGGTTGGAGCCGAATCACGTGGCTCGGGGCACCCTGCTGGACATCGGCTGCGCCTCCGGCCGACTTATTCGTCACGTCAATGCCGACCGTCTCAGCGGATTTTCCGAGGTGATCGGCTGCGATATCAATCGCGCGCATGTGGACTGGGTTGGACGCTATCTGCCGCCCGAGATCAAGATATTCCAGAACACCAGCGTTCCTACTCTGCCGTTGCCGGATGCCAGTGTCGACGTCATCACCGCGTTCTCTGTCTTCACGCACATCGAATGCTTCGACACGACGTGGCTCATGGAACTGCGGCGCGTCTTGCGGCCCGGCGGCATCGCATGGCTCACCATTCACGGGGAAAGGACTTGGCGCGATCTGGCCCCGACCTGGCCATTATATGGCTCATTGACCTCGCACCCGGACTACGCAGGATATCGTTCCAGCGTTGGTCTGCCAAAGGAACGGCTGGTCTTTCGGTGGCACGCGGAACGTTCTTACAGCGCA
This sequence comes from Pseudomonadota bacterium, assembly GCA_021807975.1. Taxonomy (GTDB): domain Bacteria; phylum Pseudomonadota; class Alphaproteobacteria; order Acetobacterales; family Acetobacteraceae; genus Rhodopila. The sequence goes on from JAKBCJ010000236.1 coordinate 6,785, forward strand.
CACGTCTTCTATGCCGAGACCTATATTCGCCGGGTTTGGGGAAGGATACTCACCGTGCGCGACGTGTTTCCGGCATTGCCTTTCTTCCAGGACGTCATAGTGCTGCAAAAGTCCTGAGTGGAGGTTGTCGCCTCTTGAGCCCCCGTGACGGGCGCGGAGGGCTTTCCAGGCGTGGCTATAGCTGGTGTGAAGGGAGTGCCGGGCCTGCCCGCAGTTCTGAGTGCGGGGCGAAGTTTAGTCCCGCCATTGGGCGACGGCTGTAGGCGACAGATCATTTTGACGGCAAGTGCCTGACGCGTGTCAGGGTCGGTCTTTTAGTTCGTTTGAAGCGCCTTTTACTTTGTCTCGGCCTAAGATTTTCCACCGCCCGCGTGCGGCGCCACTCTGTGTCCGGGTGCTCGTGGCGCAACTCTCAGTCACGGCCGTTAGCCATTAAAACGCGATGTTCAGAGGTTCCCGTCAGAACACTTCGCCGAGTCTACCGCCAGCCGCTAAGCAGCGGCCTTCCGCATTTTGGGCCATAGCGCGGCAACGCGCGGTAATACGTCTTCGATCAGGCGTTGCGTTTGCAACAGCATGTCGGCGTCGCCGTCGGCGATCGGCCGCAGGATG
>JAKBCJ010000237.1 GCA_021807975.1 Pseudomonadota bacterium
TCTTCAGCAGCGGATCGAGGGCTTCATCACCTGCTTCAATGCGACGATGGCAAAGCCTTTCCGATGGACCATGAAGGGAAAGCCGCTGACGACATGACGGGTCGAACAGGGTTGGAAGTTCCGGCGGCTAGGTTATCGAGTGGGCCAGCACACTGGTCAGGTTCGCGGTCGTCGCCCCGTGGATCGAGGCGATTGCCACGCCCGATCCGCCGGATGTCGTCGAGACAGACAGTGTCGCCCCCGCCGCCGAGTCGGTCACCGTCAGGAATTTCGACAGTGTCGTCGCCGATCCAGTCCATTTAGTCGCCGCCAGGGCGGTCTTCAGATCCAGCGTATCACCGATGCTCAGGATATTGCCGGCGAAGGCGACGGTGCCTTTGCCCGCAACGGGCAGGATATAGGTGTTGCCGCCGCCCGGGTCTGTCACGGTGTCGGTGCCGCCGGACAGGCTGACGATGTCGCCCGAACCGCTTAGGAACAGCATATGGCTGCCGGTGGTGGCGGCGATGGACACCTGACTTTGGGTGACAGTCGCGCTGGCGGTGCCCGGGGCGATAACGACCGGTGCCGGCAAAGGATCGGCGCCGGACACCCAGGACGCCGCCGGACTGCTTTTCACCCACCACAGATTGCTGGCGTTCTGCTGCCAGACTTCCTTGTTTGCATAGACCAGTTGCGTGACGTTGGCCGTGGTGGCGTCAATCGCACCGTTGACAGCTACCTGTCCCGAGGCCGCGATCGTCCAGCGGTTTCCGCTGGCATCGGCGATCGCGGTCGTCGCACCGGCCAGCACCATGGTGTCGTTGGGCGACGCGGTCGGCGTCGGCGCCGCCGGCAACGGACTGGTCGCGGTGCCTACGGCCGGTGCCCATGATGCGTTCGGCTGCGTCTCACCCCACCACAGCTTGCTGGCGTTTTCCTGCCAGATCGTGCCGTTGACATAGGCCAGTTCCACGACGCCGGCCGTCGTGGCGTCGGCAACGCCGTTCACCGCGACCTGACCGCCGGATGAGATGGTCCAGGAGTTGCCGCTGGCATCGACGATCGTGCCCGTGGTGCCGGTCACAACGGTGTCGTTCGCGGATGGTGTGGGCGTGGGTGTGGGCGTCCCTGACGCGTCACTGGGGGCCGCATCCAGCGGCACGATCGGCGTCCCGCCGCCATTGATACTGTTCGGGCCCTGATTGGTCAGTATCTGGGCCTGCGCCATGATCTGTGCGCCGAACTGGTTCATCCCCAGGATCAGCGGATCATTGCCATTCACCGTCTGATCGGCCTGGAAGATAACCGTGTTGCCCGAACCGCCCGAATCGCGGACCATCGCACCGTGGTCCTGCAGCGCGTGCCACAGCATGTTCGCCCCCGCGTTGGCCTTTACCGCTGTCGGCTCCACGGCATTGGCTGCGATGCCGATCGTCACGCCATAGGGGATTGTGCCGGTGTAAACCGAAGGTCCGTTGCCGTCCTCCTGCGTCTGCGGCCACGCATACGGCGCTAATTGATAGGCGGTGCTGTAAAACGACTTCAACATGTCGGTCGGCAATTCCATCCGTAGCATGTGGTCGATCGTTCCGGCCTGCAGATCGCTTTCGCGAAGCGTGCCAACGCCCTCATCCCAACTGGAGCCAGCGACCGCGATGCCCGAACCGAAGTCGGACTCGCCGGAACCCTGGCTGACTGTCGCGGTGTTTGAACCGGTCCAGCTGAAACCGCCGAACGAATACCAGGTATGGGCGGTGGTATCGTCAACCGAGAACGTCGCGTCGCCGCCTGCCGCCGGCACCGCGCCGGCCGGAATATGCACCTGGAACGTGCCGGGCGTCCCGCCGGCCGCGGCGGTATTGGTGATGGTCACCACCTGATCGGACGCGGTGCCGATGAAAACGTTCTCGTTAAAACCGCTGAGGGTGGTGTTGACATAGACACTGGCGCTCTGAAGCTGGGCGTTGGACTGCCATTGCGCGCCCAAACCCAGCGGCAGGTTGAAGATGCTGGTCGAGGCGAAGGGGGTCTGCGATGGATCTCGTGTCCCGGTTACCGGGGGCGTCGGGGGCGGTGTCGGCGCCGCCGGCAACGGACTGGTCGCGGTGCCTGCGGCCGGCGCCCATGATGCGTTCGGCTGCGTCTCACCCCACCACAGCTTGCTGGCGTTTTCCTGCCAGATCGTGCCGTTGACATAGGCCAGCTCCACGACGCCGGCCGTCGTGGTGTCGGCAACGCCGTTCACCGCGACCTGACCGCCGGATGAGATCGTCCAGGTGTTGCCGCTGGCATCGACGATCGAGCCCATGGTGCCGGTCACAACCGTGTCGTTCGCGGATGACGTGACAGTCGGAACGGGCGCTGGTGTCGGGCCGGTTACCGCACCGCCGGTACTTTGGCTGTACAGCCACCCCAGCGGCGAGCTGGCACCGGTCTGCGTATAATATGTGCCCCAGACATCGTGCCCCAGGCTGTTATTCCGGGTGTATTTCATGTCGCCGCCGATCGCCTGCTCCGCGGCATACAGATTCTGGTCGAAGGCCAGCGGCACCGTGGTGTCCTGCCCGCCATGGATCGCCCAGAACGGCACGTTTTTCAGCGCCGTCACCACCGATGCATCGGGTTGCGGATAGCCCTGGCCATAATCGGCCCCTGCCAATGCCAGGCCAGCGGTGAAAATCTTGCCCTCGGTGCCGGTATAGGCGTTGTATTTGATCAGCATATCCTCGGTGCCGATCCCGCCCATGCTGTTGCCGGTGACATAAGTCCGAGTCGGATCGGTCGAATATTGCGCCATGACGCGTTTCAGCGCGGCGATCGCATTCATCTCGCCGGTACTGTCGGCGGTGCTGACGCCACCGAAATTGATCGTCTGGCCGGATGGATCGGCGGTTTGATCCAGCAGCGGCATAACGATGATCGTCGGGTTGGCGGAACGGAACGCCACCGTGTTGAACCACGGATCGACCTCGGCGAGCAGGCCCGGCACGTCGGTGCCCATATCGAGCTGATGCAGATAAAGTGTGGTGGAATACTCGATCGACGGGTTGTAGTTCGCGGGCAGCAGCACTTCGTACTGCATACCATTGATGCTCTGTAGAATCCAATTACCCGGCGTAACGGCCGGTGCGGAGGTAGAGGTTTGTGTGCCGCTCACCGTGGAATGCCCTCTGAAACGTGATCGATTACAGGGGATTTTCACGCTGATGTGATGTCATTCAACCGAAAACCGCGGCCGATGCGACACGTGATTCAAAACTGACAGATCATTACATTTCACAAAATCGATTTTATTGCCGATTCCATGGTCCGCATGGACGGATCCAGCACCGTAACAGTTAAAATTCGACATTTATTTGAACGTTTTTGGGAATCAGATGGATAATGCCGAACATATCGTTCTGAGTTCGCTATATATGCGAATTCGATATGAATCCCCTGCGGGCGAACCCCGAAACCCTCCTCGGTGCGTCGCGCCAAGGGGCCGCCGGGAAAAACGAATCGCTTGATCGAAGCCACCGCCGACCCTCAGCCGCGATCCGGCCCGTCCGCACACGCTTCGATGACAGACAGCCGAAAGTCGGGCATGATAGCCCAACCGCAATCAACAGACAGGGCTTACGCTTGCTCCAACTCGTCGCCTTAACCCGCCGGTTTGGCGACACATGCGCGGTGGACCGCGCCAGCGTCAGCATCGTGGATGGCGAGATGGTGGGGATCATCGGGCGTTCCGGCGCCGGCAAATCCACCCTGCTGCGAATGATCGGCCGCCTGATGGACCCGACCGACGGCCGCATCGAGTACAACGGCACCAACGTCACCGCATTGCGCGGCAAGGCATTGCGCGCATGGCGCGCCCGCACCGCGATGATCTTCCAGCAATTCAACCTGGTGAACCGCCTGGACGTTCTGACAAACGTCATGTGCGGGCATCTGTTCGAAATGCCGGCGGCCCGGGTTCTGCTCAAATGGTTCACCCCCGCCGAACGCGCGCTGGCCATTCAAGCGCTGGACCGGCTGGGAATGGCAGATGTGGCGATGAACCGCGCGGATGCGCTGTCAGGAGGCCAGCAGCAGCGGGTGGCCATTGCCCGGGCGCTTGTGCAGAAGCCCCGTATCTTGCTGGCGGACGAACCGATCGCATCGCTGGACCCGCTGAACGCCAAACTGGTGATGGACGCGCTGGCCGACATCAACCGCCGCAACGGCATCACCGTGCTGACCAATCTGCATACGCTGGACACCGCCCGAACCTATTGCCGGCGGATCATCGGTATGTCATCGGGGCGCATCGTGTTCGACGGCGCGCCCGAGGCCCTGACCGATCAGGTGCTGCGCGACATCTACGGCCAATCCGGCGATCAGCCCCTGGACGAACGCCTTACCTCCACTAGTCTGCCGGCATCCGCGCCCGCCGCCCCGGCGGGCCAGCACCCGATCGGAATTCTATCGTCATGATCCGGCGTCTGTTTCTTTGTCTGATGTCCGCGGCTATCGCGCTCAGCCCGCTCGGTGCCGCCCGCGCGCAAGACTGGACATCGCAAGTCAAGGAACTTCGCATCGGGCTGCTTGGCGGGGAAAACACCTCCAGCCGGCTGGCCCGCTACGATGGGTTTCAGCATCTGCTGCAAGAACGGCTGGGCATCCCGGTCAAGCTGTACCCCGCCGCCGACTATGCCGGAGCCATGCAGGCGATGGCGGCCGGTCAATTGGATCTTGCGGAGTTCAGCCCCTCGGCCTTCGCCGGCGCGTGGCTGGACTGCAAATGCATCGATCCCATGGTGGTGCCGCGGGAAAAGGACGGCTCGATCTTCTATATTTCGGTGATGCTGACGCGCAGCGACTCCGGCATCACGTCCCTGGCGCAGATGAAGGGGCATTCGCTGGCCTGGGCCGATCCGAACTCGGCCTCCGGCTACCTGATCCCCAGTGCCTCGCTGAAAGCGCAGGGAATCGATCTGGCTGACGGGGCGTATTTCTCCCACACCGGATTTGCAGGCGGGCATGAGCAAGGGATTATCGCCGTTCTGAACAAACAATACGACGCGGCGGTCACCTGGACCTCCGGCCAGGGCGACATCGCGCAGGGATTCAGCCGGGGCGCGCTGCGCGGGATGGTGGACCGGGGGATGCTGAAAATGTCCGACGTCAACATCATCTGGAAATCGGGCAAAATTCCCAATGGCCCGTGGGGCTTGCGCGCATCGCTGCCCGCCAGCCTGAAGGCTGCGTTCACCGGGTTCATGCTGGATCTGCCGAAATCCCATAAGGATATCTACGATCAGGTGGAGCAGGGTTCGGGCGTGGGTTACGAACGTGCGACCCTGGATTTGTACAAGGATATTATCGCCCTGCGGGAAAACGAACGGCGGGGCAGCCGTTGACGGTACCGGAACCAACCGACGATCCATCCTGGCAGTTGTTCCAGCAGCGTTTCGGGGCGCTGCGCCGAAAACAGCAGGTCGAAACCGGACTGATGGCGGCAGCGGTTATCGTGCTGTTCGTGGCGGCAGCGGTCTGGACGGATTTTTCGCCCGGCACCCTGCTGCGCGGCGCCCCGCGCATCGGCGAGTATTTCGGCAAACTGCTGTCGATCGAGCCCGGGGGCGCCGCCGCGCCGATCCCGGTGCTGGCCCTGCACCACCTGTTCGGCGGGGTGAAGCAGCCGCAGTCGATCGCCTATTGGTTCTACCGGTTCAACGTCTATGCCGTGCTGCTGTGGCAGACCATTCAGATGGCGATCCTGGCCACCGCACTGGGGGCCGGCGCTGCTTTTGCGCTGTCGTTTCCCGCGACCGGAACATGCGTGCGCAGCCGAACGGTCGTGTTCGTCACGCGACGGCTGCTGGAGTTCATGCGCTCCGTTCCGCAGGTGGTGCTGGCGTTCATCCTGGTCTGGCCGTTCGGCATCGGGCCGCTGGCCGGCATCGCCGCCATCGCGGTCCATTCCACCGGGGCGTTGGGCAAGCTGTTCTGTGAGCTGAACGAAAACGCCGATTTGCGCCCGGTGGACGGCATCCGTTCGGTGGGCGGATCGTGGCTGGCGCAGATGCGCTATGGCGTGGTGCCGCAGGTCACGCCCGGTTTCCTGAGCTATGCGCTGCTGCGGTTCGAGGTGAATGTGCGGTCCTCCACGATCATCGGCTTCGTCGGGGCCGGTGGAATCGGGCAGGAACTGAAGCGGGTCATCGCCTTCAACATTTATGAAGAAGTCAGCGCGATCTGCATCATGATCCTGCTGATCGTGGTGGTCATCGATCTGCTGTCGGCACAAATCCGCCACCGCGTGATCGGGGCGCTGGCATGAGCGCGGCACTGGACATCGCCGCCGTCCGCGCCCGTCACCCGAGGGCGTTTCGCGGCAGGGGCGCGCTGCATTGGCTGCTGCTGGCCGGGGCGTCGGGCTATTTGCTGTATCTGATGTGGCTGTTCGATTTCAGCCGGGCGTTCGCCGACCTGCCGAAAGTGTGGGTCATCGTTCGGCTGATGCTGGATTGGTCGGGGTTCGCCGGCTGGGACCATCTGGAACTGTGGCGGTCCATGCTGGAAACCGTGGCGATGGCGTATCTGGGCACGGCGATCGCCGTGGTGTTCGCGTTGCCGCTGAGCTTCGCGGGTGCGCGCAACGTCATCCCGCGGCGCGTGTTCCGCTTCCTCGCCCGCCGGCTTTTCGACGGGTTGCGCGGGCTGGACCAGTTGATCTGGGCGCTGGTGTTCGTTCGGGCGGTGGGCCTCGGGCCGGTCGCGGGCATCCTGGCAATCGCGGTGGTGGAAACCGGCGTGCTGGCGAAGTTGTTCGCCGAGGCGATCGAGGCCATCGATCGCGGCCAGGTAGAGGGCATTACCGCGGTCGGCGCCGGTCTGGCCGGGCGCCTGCGCTTCGCGGTACTGCCGCAGGTGCTGCCGGTGATGATCAGCCAGGCGCTGTATTCCGTTGAGTCCAATACCCGGGAGGCAACCATCCTGGGCCTGGTGGGGGCCGGCGGAATCGGGCTGCGACTGTCGGAGCGGATTCAGATCAACGCCTGGGACCAGGTGGCGTATGTCATCGTTCTGATCCTGATCGCGGTCACCGTCATCGATACCACGTCGCGGTATTTGCGGCTGCGATTGATCGGGGCGGTACGGTGAAATAAGGGGTCGGCGCCAACCGCGCCAAACCCCGCCGCCCTGTTCTAACCCCTACCCTACCCGCCCGAACGCAACGAACGCCGACAGCGGAATCGCCAGCCCCCGGGCATCGCGATAGTCCGCGGCCGCCCGGTCGATATCCGCGGCGATCGCCGGAATCGCGGCCTCGGGCTGCGCGGCGATCAGCGCCGCCATCCTGGCGGTTCCTGAACGCAACGCTTCCAGCACCGCGCGCCCGTCCGCATGCCG
>JAKBCJ010000238.1 GCA_021807975.1 Pseudomonadota bacterium
TGTTGCTGCTGCCGCCGCCTCCGCCGCAGCCTCCGCCGCCGCTGATGCCGCCGACGCCGCTGCCGCCGCCGCCGCTGCTGCCTTTGCCGCTGCCGCCGCCGCCGCCGCCGAAGCCGCCGCCGCCGCCGCCGCCGCTGTTGCTGCTGCCGCCGCCTCCGCCGCAGCCTCCGCCGCCGCTGATGCCGCCGACGCCGCTGCCGCCGCCGCCGCTGCTGCCTTTGCCGCTGCCGCCGCCGCCGCCGCCGAAGCCGCCGCCGCCGCCGCCGCCGCTGTTGCTGCTGCCGCCGCCTCCGCCGAAGCCTCCGCCGCCGCTGATGCCGCCGACGCCGCTGCCGCCGCCGACGCCGCCGCCGCCGCCGGCTCCGCCTCCGAAGCCGCCGCCGCCTCCGCCTCCGCTGGCGCCGCCTCCGCCTCCGCTGCTGACGCCGCCTGCAGACAAACCACGCGGCACAATGCCTGCGCCGCCGCCGCCGATGCCGCTGCCGCCGATGGCGCTACCGCCTATGCCGCCTCCGCCGCCGCTAGCGCCGCCGCCGCCACCGCCCAAGCCGCCGCCGCCGCCGCCGCCAACGGAGAAGGCGGCGCTGCTGAGGCCACCGCCGCGGCCGCCGATCGCTAGATCGCCGTTGAACGAGACGTTGTTCAGCGTGACGTTCCCCGCGTCGCCCGCGACGTTGGAGGAGATGAACAACCCGCCGCCCAGACCCGCGCCGCCGCCGCCGCCGCCGTCGCCGCTGCCGCCCGCGCCGCCCGCGGCGACCAGGTTTTGCAGTGTCAGGTTCGCGATCGACACCGACCCGGCATACACAAACAGCCCGCGTTCGGGGGTCGTCGTGCCGCCGCCGACAAGGCTGAAGCCCGCCCCGGCGATGTCCAGCACGTTGCCGGTGTTGAGGTTGATCGCCTTCAGCGCCGTGCTGCCGAGTGTTATGCTGTTGGCGAGGGTAATGGTGTAGGTGCCGGAATTGGCGACCAGCGAGTCCGCCGTAACGATGGCTGCGTTAAGCTGCGCGATCGTTGCGACCGTTGTTCCAGAGCTCAAGGCCGGGTCCCCTCTCAAGTTTCAGCTTCGTAGCCGATTAATTTCTTAAAGTTTAAGCATGTCAAAATGACCGCGTTCCAGAGACCGAAGGTTGTAAGTTTCTTACCATATGGTAACCATGTCGCTTCGTCCGATCATTCCATGCCGGAGCTGAATTATGTCCTGTGCCGATCGTGCCGCGCCCGGCCATGGCACAGGAAAAAATGGCGCACCAGTATCCGCGGTTTAGTTGATCCAATAACGATGGACAGTGCGACCGGTGGACGATCGGATAATCAATCGTTACCTAGGCAGATTCGACGGTAAGCTGACGGCACTGCGCCAGCCCGTCCTTCCGTCGTGCTACCACCCCGCCAGCGACCCGGTCGCCTCCAACGCCCCGATCAGCGGCTGAAGCTCCGCCTCATACGCTCGCCAGCGGCCTAGCCCGCGTGCGTTCACCGGTTGCTTCACCTGGGACCGGCTGACCGTTCGCACCCGGCTTTCGGTTTCGTGAAACCGTGCGCAGTTCGGGTCGTATGGCAGATCCGCCGCCGCCAGGATTCGTCGCAAGGAACCGTCGAAGTCTTCCACCCAATCCGACAGCTTTACCGTCAGCACCGGGTTTGGCAGCACATCCTTCCAGTGACGCATGATCCGTTCCTGCTGCGCAATCGCCCAGCCCAGGTCCGCCAGATCGTGCGCGTATCCGTGGCTGCCATGAAACCGGAAAGTAAAGATGGAAAGCCCGATATCCCGCGGATCGCGCACGCAATGAATAATCGTTGCTTTCGGAAACAACAGACCGACAATCCCCAGATACAAGTAATTTCCAGGCATCTTATCGACAATCCTGGTCTTATGCGGCGCCAGCGCGTGCATCTCTGTCAGATAATCCCCGGCCAGCGCATCCAGCGCATCCTGGTCCAGCGCCGCGATCGCCGACGGATCGCCCAGCCTGAAGGCGAGCCTGCTCAGCGCCGAACGTTCCCCCGCGCCGTGGACTTGCGCATGCGCGGCCAGGATTTGCTCGCACAATGTGGTACCGGATCGCGGCATGCCGACGATGAACACAGGTGCCGGATCGTTATTACGTCCGATCGAATCCGCCGCGAACCGGGTCTTTGGAAATGCCGCGATGTTGGCGTCGATCATGGCAAGATGTTCGTCGCGGGAGAATGGCTGACTGAGCTTCAGCAGGGCGTGCCCCCGGGTCCAGTGCGCGAACGCGATGTCAGGCCGGTTTTGGCCCGACCAGAATTTTGCAAGGTCGTAATGCGCCATAATCCGGTGCTCCGGCACCGCGTCCGGCCCCATCCGGCCAAGTGCGTCCTGCATTGCCCCCGCCGCCTGCTCGGCTTGTTGCGGATCGCCTTCGGCCAGGGCCAGCAGCACCTGCCGCCACCGCCAAAGCGGCGCGATTTCGGGGGGAACCGGACCCAGCGCCGTCAGCGCCTGTAAATCGTCGCGGGCCTCGGCGGGGCGCCTGAGCTGCAGCAGCGCCAGCGACCGCTGCAGATACCAATGGCGCTGAGTGGGCGGATCGGCCGGCAGGGCAGGGGCGGCATCCAGCAGCGCCAGTGCATCCAGGGCGCGTTCCTCTTGCAGCAGATCGGCGGCGAGGTTCAGCCGCGCGGCGGCGTTGTCCGGTTCGGCGTCGATGCTGGCGCGCAGCAGGGCCTCGGCTGCCTCGGGTTCGCCGGAGATGCGCATGAACGCGCCCAGATTCGCCGCTGCCGCCCGGTTTCCCGGCGCGTGGCGCAGGGCTTGGCGCATTGCGTTCTTGGCGTCCTCGATGAAGCCCTGCTGATAGCGCGCGAGGCCGAAATTGATCCAGGGATCGGCCAGTGCGGGCGCCAACTGGATCGCGGCGGCGAACGCCTGTTCGGCTTTGGCGGCTTCTCCGAGCGCGAGCCAGGCCTGGCCGTAGGCATAGTGGGTTTCGGGGCGGTTCGGTGCGAGATGGCAGGCGTCGCTGGCGGCGGTCAGGGCGGCCTGCTTGTCCCCGGCGGCGGTCAGGGCGGTGAAGGCCCGCAGGCGGGCGATGTACGAATCCGGCTCCGTGGGAACGATGATGTTGCCCGTGTTGATGGACATAAGCGGGTCCGATTGAGTTTCCGGCGACATGCAGCGGCTTTCCACAGGCGGTTTGGATGCGCTTGCTGGTTATCAGGGATTTGCAACCCGGGCCAACGTCCGGCAGATGCCAGGACGGGCGCCGGGTCTATGCGAAGGCGGGGCAGGCTCCGGTTGCCCCCGGCCGCGATAACGCCATATATCCGTAGTCAAGCAGCATTTGGCCGCGTTGGGAGTTGACCACGAGCATGATCGATCCGTTCGGCAGAGCGATCACCTACCTGCGGGTGTCGGTGACAGACCGCTGTGATCTGCGCTGCGTGTATTGCATGGCCGAGGACATGACCTTCCTGCCCAAGCGCGACCTGCTGACGCTGGAGGAACTGGACCGGCTGTGTTCGGCGTTCATTCGCCTGGGCACGACGAAAATACGCATTACCGGCGGGGAGCCGCTGGTGCGCCGCGATGTCATGAGCCTGTTCGGCCGGCTGGGCGAACGGCTTGGTAACGGACTGAAGGAGCTGACGGTCACCACCAACGGGTCGCAGTTGACGAAGCACGCGGCGACGCTGGCCGCGGCCGGGGTGAAGCGGATCAACGTCTCGCTGGACACGCTGGATCCGGTGAAGTTCACCAACATCACCCGCTGGGGCAAGATCGAGCCGACGCTGGACGGAATTTTCGCCGCCAAGGCCGCCGGGCTGGCGGTGAAAATCAACGCCGTGGCGATGAAGGATGTGAACGAGGCCGAGTTCGACGGCATGCTGGCGTGGTGCGGGGAGCATGGGTTCGACCTGTGCCTGATCGAGACGATGCCGATGGGCGACATCTCGGGCGACCGTACCGATCAGTATCTGCCGTTGTCGGTGGTGCGGGCCCGGTTGCGCAAGACCTGGACGCTGGAGGATACCGACTACAAAACCGGCGGTCCGGCGCGCTATTACACCGTGAAGGAAACCGGTGGGCGGGTGGGGTTCATCACCCCGATGACGCATAATTTCTGCGAAAGCTGCAACCGGGTGCGGCTGACCTGCACCGGCACGCTGTATATGTGCCTGGGGCAGGACGATGCGGCGGATTTCCGGCCCTTGCTGCGGGCGGGCGTGACGGACGACCAGTTGGACGATGCGATCCGGGAGGCGATTTCCCGCAAGCCCAAGGGCCACGACTTCATCATCGACCGCCGCCACGACAGGCCAGCGGTGGCGCGGCATATGAGCGTGACGGGGGGTTAGACGGCTTCGGCTATCCCGGCGCCCACCCGGTCATCACCGCCATCCGAAGACTGATCGCGGATCGGCCGTCTTCATCGGGCAGCCGCGTCAGGGCTGCCGGAAACAGCGCGCGGTTCGGTACCGCCCGCGACCGTTCGCGGATGGCGTTGGTTTCGCCCGCCGCCCGCAGATCGGTCAGCAGCGCGAGCGGGTTGGCATACAGCAGCCTGATATCCTCCACATCCGCCACCGGCAGGGTGAATCCGGCCCGTTGCAACAGGTGGGCGCAATCGCGCAGTTCCGGGAACGGCGATACGCGCGGGGATACGCCGCCGGCGATTTCCGATTCAGCCTCGGTCAGCGCGGATCGCAGTTCCGCCAGCGTGCCCAGCGCCGGCAGGCTGGCGAGCAGCAGCCCCTCCGGCCGCAGCGCGCGGCGCAGTTGCAGCAGCGCGCCGGGCAGGTCGTTGATCCAGTGCAGCGACAGGCTGGCAACGATCAGGTCGAAGCTGCCGGACGCGAATGGCAGGAATTCCTCGTCCGCCGCCACGGATGGGCCGCCATTGGCCGCGGCCATCGCCGGGGACAGGTCGCAACTGACCACGCGGATGCCCCGCGCCCGCAGCAGCGGGGCGACAACGCCGCGGCCGCCGACATCCAGCGCATCGGTGAATGTGCGGTTGGTGTCGTCCAGCCGGTCCAGCAGCCGTTCCGCCGCGTCGCGCAGCACGTCGGCCACCTGAACCACGGTTCGGGCCGCCCGATCGCGGTGGCGGCGGACAGCGAAGCGATCAAATACCAGCATGGACTCCATGAACCGCCATGTGCGCCTGTCGGGCGCCGTTGCCAAGCGGGCCGGCTCCGCACTACCGTCCATGAGCCATAGAGGGGCGTCCGCCACATGAATCGTATTAGCGCCGAGACTTTGCGAGGCTGGATCACCGATGGGCAGGAACTCGCCCTGCTGGATGCCCGGGAGGATGGCGAGTTCGGGGCGTCTCATCTGTTCTGGGCGATCCCCTGCGGGCTGGCACGGAAGGAACTTCGGGCACGGGCGTTGCTGCCGAGACTGGCGGCACGGGTGTGCTGTGTGGATGACGGGCGCGGTCTGGCCGAGATCCTGGCTGCGTGGCTGGAATCGATCGGCTGCACCGATGTCTCGGTGCTGGATGGCGGCACCAAGGCGTGGGAGGCGGCTGGATATGTGCTGTTCAGCGGCGTGAATGTGCCGTCCAAGGCGTTCGGCGAGTGGGTCGAGCACCATTATGGCACCGAAAGCGTCGATGCGTTGGAATTGAAGGCGTTGATCGATTCCCGCCGCGATATGGTGGTGCTGGACAGCCGCACGCTGGAGGAATTCTCCCGCATGTCGATCCCGACGGGGATCAGCGTGCCGGGCGGCGAGCTGGCGTATCGCATCGGCGATATGGTGCCCGATCCGAAGACGCTGGTGGTGGTGAATTGTGCCGGCCGGACGCGCAGCATCATGGGGGCGGAAAGCCTGCGCCGGGCCGGCATCCCGAACAAGGTGGTGGCGCTGCGCAACGGCACGATGGGATGGGAACTGGCCGGGCTGCGCTGCGATCGGGGGCGGACCGAGAAATTCCAGCCGGGGACGCCGAAGACCGCCGCGCTGGCGTTGCAGCGTGCCCGAGGCTTTGCCGACGAGTCCGGCGTGGGGGTCATCGGACCGCTGGATCTGACCCGGTTCGAGGCCGATCCGGATCGCACGCTGTATGTGCTGGATGTGCGCGATCCGGCCGAATTCCGCGCTGGCCATCGGCCGGGCAGCCGCAACGCCCCCGGCGGGCAGTTGGTGCAGGCCACGGACACCTGGATCGGCGTGCGCAACGCCCGGATCGTGCTGCTCGACGATACCGGGGTGCGCGCCCGGATGGCGGCCGCATGGCTGCGGCAGATGGGGCATCGCGACGTGTTCGTGGTCGAGGGTGGGCTGGACGCGGTGCGCGCGTCGGGCGTGGCGCCGGCCCCGGTGCCGGAACTCGCGGCCCCGGTCGATCTGGTCGATGCGATGGGCCTGGTGCATCTGATGGACAGCGGCGACGGCACGCTGGTCGTCGATGTCGGGCGTAGCGTCGATTTCCGGGACGGCCACATTCCCGGTGCTGTCTGGGGCGTTCGCAGCCGGTTGGCTGCGCTGTCCGCGCCGCTGTCCGCGGCCCGTCATGTGGCGATCACGTCGTCCGACGGTCTGGTCGCGCGGCTGGCGGTGCCGGAGGTGCGGGGACTGACCAAGGCCCGGGTGCTGGTGTTGGATGGCGGGACGGACGCATGGCATGCGTATGGCCGGCCGCTGGTCAAGGACCGGACCTCGCCGCCCGATGAGGCGTGCATCGATTTCTATCTGCGCCCCTATGACCGGAACTCTGGCATCGAGGAGGCGATGAACGCCTATCTGTCATGGGAAATCGATCTGGTTCATGAAATCGAGCGCGACGGTTCGGTGGTGTTCGGGATTCCCGGAGAAACCCACGCGGCGGCCTGATTTCAGCTTCGGCGGCGCGGCGCGGCGGATCGTCGATCTGGCGCTGCCGCCCCAGTGCGCAGCCTGCGACAATCCGGTCGAGGCGCAGGGGCGGCTGTGCGCGGATTGTTTCGGGCGCACGCAGTTTATCGCCGCCCCGATGTGCGTGCGCTGCGGCGTGCCGTTCACGTCGGCCGGCCAGGCCGGGGCAGCGGCGGTTTGTCCGGGGTGTTTGGACCGTCCCCCGGTATTCCGGACTGCCCGGGCGGCGCTGCGGTACGACGAGCAGGCTCGGCGGCTGATCCTGCCGTTGAAGCATGCCGACCGGGTGGAACTGGCCGCGATCCTGGCGCCGATGATGGTGCGCGCGGGGGCGGCGCTGCTGGAAAATGCCGACGTGCTGGTGCCGGTGCCGCTGCACCGGAGGAGATTGTTTCACCGGAAGTACAATCAGGCGGCGATCCTGGCGCTGGCGATCGGACGGCTGGCGAAGCTGCCGGTGCAGCCGGATGGCCTGATCCGCACACGGCAGACCGCGCCGCTGGAGGAGAAAGGCCCCGAGGAG
>JAKBCJ010000239.1 GCA_021807975.1 Pseudomonadota bacterium
CGCCCGCCTTTCAAGGCGACGGGCGTAGTTGACGAAACGGTCGAACGAACCAGCGACCAAACGATTGCCAGAACGCTTGACGTCGTTGCGTAACCACAGAGGGCCAGAGGCACGTGCGTTGCTGCGTGACACCCGACATAAGACCCTACCCCCCCCTGCGCAACAGGAAATATGGGCGGGGGGTCAAAAACTCCCTGCGCCCGAAGGCGTGGAGCTATCCCTGGCTGACCAGTGTCAGGGTGGGGTCGGACCCGTGGATCGCCAGGATGTTCATGCCCGTCACGAATATCGTGTAGCCAGCCGGTTCCAGCACGTCTGTCAGACGTTGCCGCCCCACTTTGATATGCTCCGCGAAGATGATCGGTTTGGCTGTGCGCAGGGTTTCGGCCGCGCCGTCCAGTGCTTCAATCTCCATGCCTTCGATGTCGATTTTGACCAGATCCAACCGGGGCAGCGCCAGCGAATCGATGCTGATGCCCGCGACCTCTGTCATCGCGGCCGGCGTGTAGTTGATCGGTTGTCCGATGAACTCCGTCGTTGCGGACGGCCTCAATTCCAGGCTGCCGAAGCTGCCGGGGGCATGATAGTCGGGGGCCGGAACCAGGATCGGCCCGGGGACAGCCGTGACCGCGGCCAACATCGCCCTGGCGTTATCGCAGTTGTTCAGCGCGATGTTGCCGGCGAGGGCGTAGAATATCCGCTCCTGCGCTTCGATGCCGATGATCTGCCCCCATCCGGTCATGCGGCGCGCGAGATCGACGGTATGGACGCCTATATTGGCCCCGCAGTCCAGCGCGACGACTCCGTCGCCGAACTGGGTTCGGCGCGCGGCGAGCAGGTTGAACAGCAGGTCGGTATCGGTTCGCGCGTAGGATCCGGTTCGCAGGATATCGAGGCCGACCCCGTATTCGGCACCGTCCGCGGTGCGGGCGTAATCCAGCCGGTTCAGGATCATCGGGCCGTGGTCGGTTGCCGCGAGGATGAAGGCGAGGTTGCGTGCGGCCATCCAGTATCGCTCCGGTAGGGTGCGTTCGGTGTCGGTTATCATGGGGCCGCGGTTTTCCCAAGTGCCGCGGCTGGCACGCGCGGCGGTTCACAAAGCCCTGTGAGCCCTAACGAAAAAGACCACCGGACCATGTTGGTCCCGGTGGTCTCGATCAGTTGCGATGTCAGGCGGGACGGACGAATCAGGCCTTGGTGTTTTTCCGGCGACGGACAAGCCCGAGTCCAGCCAAGCCGGCACCGATGATCGCCATCGTCGCAGGTTCTGGCGCGGCCGACGCGCTGGCACTGGACACAATGGCCTGCATCGCTTGACCGGACGACACGGCAGCGGCCGACAAGTTCGACGAAGCGGCGTTTGTGTAAAAAGCTTGGCCGCTGGTTCCAACGCCCGAACCATCGCCATTATACCACCACGCATCCCCGGTTGTACCGGTAGCGAGACCAATCCAGTATTCGGTCCCCCCTAACAGATTGGTGGCTGCGAGTGCGCTGCCCGGCACATTGAATGTGACTGCTTGCGGACCGTTTGCGGTCGAACTCAGGCTGCTGTCGGCAATGGTGTTCACCAGGACGGAACTAGGGTCGAACCCCGTGACCGCGCCGTTGCCATTTGTAACTAAAAGCGGGTTGCCAGCGCCCAGGCTTCCAGACCCATCGTCTGCGACGATATAAACCAGAATGGAACCGCCATCGGCTGGATTGTTAGCGCTTAAGTCGAGTGTCACCGAAAGATTGGGGGTTCCCGTAACGGCGAACGACTGGGCCATGAGGCTCGCTGTGTCAAATCCGGCATAAGCGGACCCGACGTCGGCGGAATCGAAATAAACGCTGGCTTGCGCGCCCCGCGACGCCAGCACCGCCATGGCGCCAACAACAAAAAATTTAAACCTCATTGTGCCCGCCTTCATAAACGCAACTGCGATAAGTCTTGCATGAGGCGTGCCAACAAAAATATTCCAATAAAAACAACGGTAAAAATAGCCTTCGACGGTCTCTGTGACCAAAAGTGTAAAATATCCCGACGTCTGCCGGCAACGCTGCCCGCGTTTTCAGGTCATGAACGGTCTGATCGCGGATCGGTATCGGATTATCCCGGCTGTGCGGTGTCTGAAAAATGATGATTGAGTTAGGTGTCATGAAAAATTTTTTTAATATCGCGGCTGCAATCCGTCCGGTTAGGTGCGTGGGGGAGAATCTAATTAATAGGACGTTAAAATCGCGATTGACGCTTTGGGATTGTCTTGTGCTGCTATAGGACGCCTGATTATAAACGTGTAACTGATTGGCAACGGTTTGGATTGGGCCGTCGGCTTCAGGTGTCGGTAACTCAAAACAAAATCCGTTCCCTTACCGTTTCCAGGGAACTTACAGGGGCGTGTGTGCTGGTGGTTCTGGGAAGCCTGGCGGGTGGTCTGGCTATGGTGAGTCGCTTCGGCGCGGTGCCGAGGCAACGCCTGCTTCCGCGCGCTTCGGGTTCCCTGCGGTGGACGCGCCATCTATGTTAGACACTATGGATAACAACGCCGTCCCCGGCGAACAAACCGCTGCGGCCGCGTCGGCGGGCAGTACCGTCGCAAGCGGGGTGGATGACGCATCGGCGGCAAATCAGGGTTTGAAATCTTATATCGAACCGGGCTTCCCGAATCGATCCGGTCCGCAGGGAATTAAATTCGATTTCAATCATGGCGCGCGGGTTTTTCTGCCCGCCCGCACGGCTGGGCAGTGGCGGATCGTATTGCGCGATACCGACACCGGCAACATCCTGTTCGAATCCAGCAACGCGGGGGCAAATGTTCAGTCCTCGAAGCATTTTTATGTGCGTTTCTCGATCGAGGTTCAGGAGATCGATGACGCGGGTCGTGAATCCCCGGTGTTTTCTCATCGCTACGATGCCCGGGATCAGGATGTCCTGATTCAGTTCCCGGGTGGTACGCTGGGCGATAATCTGGCGTGGTTTCCCTATGCCGCCCGCTTCGCGGTCGTTCACGGCTGCAAGCTGACTTGTATGATGCCGGATACGATCAGCCCGATGCTGCGGGACGCATACCCCGAAATCCGATTTGTTACCCGTGAAGAAGCCAAGGCGGAAAAACTGACGGAAGCGGCCTATGCAACCTACTATATGGGCCTTTTCTTCGACGATGAAGCCTGCAGGGATCAACCCACCGACTTTCGTCATGTCGGACTGCACCGCACCGCTGGCTATATCCTGGGCGTCGATCCCGCGGAGGAGCCTGCAAGGCTGGCGCTGCCCGATGAGTCCCGTCCGATCCCGGAGCCATACGTTTGTATCGCGGTGCAAAGTTCCACCCACAGCAAGAAATGGAACAACCCGGACGGATGGCGTCAGGTTGTCGCATTCCTGAAGCAGCGCGGTTACCGCGTCATTTGCATCGATCAACAACCCGTCCATGGTCACGGTCTGGTCTGGACTTACATTCCGCATGGTGCCGAGGACGAAACAGGTAACCGGCCCCTTGCCGAGCGTGCGCGATGGCTTCGCCACGCGGCGGCGTTCGTCGGGCTTAGCAGCGGCTTGGCGTGGCTGGCCTGGTCCGCCGGAGCGCCGGTGGTGATGATCAGCGGATTCACCCACCCGAATAACGAATTCTTCACGCCCTACCGGATCATAAACTGGCACACATGCAATAGTTGCTGGAATGACATACGGCATCGGTTCGATCATAAAGATTACCTGTGGTGCCCGCGGCACGCGGATACCCCACGGCAATTCGAATGTACGCGGCTGATTACCGCCGAACAGGTTATCAACGTCCTGAAGCGCCTACCGACCGTCCCCGATTTAACACCGCTGTCTAAGGAAGCCTGAAAATGACAACTTACACTGTCTCGTCCGGCCAATCGGCTACGGAATCCGGGAGTACCGTCACCATCACGTCCGGCGGCGCCACGGTATCGTCGTTCACCTTCGCAAGCGGTGATACCATTAGCGTTGCCAGCGGAGGTATTGCATCCGGGCTAACACTCACCGCTGGTGAGACATTGTATCAAGCAAAAACTAACCTTTCTACGAACATCACCGACATCACTATTTCCAGCGGTGGCACCTTTATACAAGAGAACTCGAATGTTTTCGATAAAGTATCGGGCGTAGTGGTTTCGAGCGGCGGCACTTTTTCCGCGACCCCTGGCGCAACTGACCTTGGGGTATCTGTCCTGAGCGGCGGAACACTTGCTGTTTCATTCTCAAACATCAGCACCCCGATTACAGTTTTCGGCGGGGCGGAAATCCAGCTGACCCAACTCAGTGGCGCCGCTTTTTCTGTATCTTCTTCTTTTGGCAGTGGGTCATTCGGGTCCTATGAAACCATTACCGGGTTCATTTCTGGCGCGACCCAATATGTTGAATTCGGCGGGACGGGGTCGGTCACGTTTACCAGTTCGACCGTTAACGGCCAAGATTACATCAACATAACCGGCGTAACCTGCTTCGGCGGTGGTACCGCAATCCTTACAGAGCAGGGTGAGGTCGCGGTCGAATCGGTCAAGCCGGGTGACAAGGTCACTGTTCGCCGCGACGGCCAGGACGTGCTGGAACCCGTCATCTGGGCCGGTTACTCCACCGTTGATCTCCGCCGCCATGCCCATCCGGAACTCGCGGCGCCAATCCGCATTGCGGCCGGTGCGCTCGCCGAAGGCGTGCCAGTGCGCGATCTGGTCGTGTCGCCCGAACATTGCATGATCGTCGATGGCCATTGCGTCCCGGCCAAGCTGCTGGTGAATGGAACCACCATCGCCCGCGAATATCCGCAAACCCCGTTCATGTATTATCACCTCGAACTGGAACGGCATGGCATCCTGATTGCCGATGGCGCCGAAGCCGAATCTTATCTGGACACCGGCAACCGGGCATCGTTCGACAATGCCGGCGAACCCCGGCTGCTGCATCCCACGTTCCAAGTGAACGCCGACGCCGCCCGCTGGAAGACAGAGGCTTGCGCCCCGCTCGCCACGGCGCCGGAGGACGTGGCTCCGATTTGGAGCAAACTCGCGGATCGCGCCATTGCGCTCGGCTTCGAACTGCCGAAAGCCGAAGCGGTGGAGGACCCAGACCTGCATCTGGTCGTCGATGGCCGTCGCATCGAAGCCGTCTCGGATCGAGAGGCACGGTTCGTCTTCGCGGTCCCGGCCGGTGCCAAATCCGTGGTTCTGGCGTCTCGTGCGTCCATCCCTGCCGATCAGATGACTCCGTTGGTGCGCGACACACGCCGCATTGGGGTGCGCATTCTGTCGGCGGTCATCGAGGCCGATGGCAACCAAACGATTTTGCCGGCCGATCATCCAGGGTTTCAGCAAGGCTGGCACGATGTCGATACCCACGGTTCCGTACCGTGGCGTTGGACGAACGGCGCCGGGACGATTCCGTGGGAGAATATCAACGGTGCGGCAACGCTGACCGTCCATTGCTACCCCTCCGGCTGGTATCCCGTGGAACAGACCGCCGCCCTGGCAGCCTGACCGCCAGCAGACAAAACGCGATGCAACCGCCAGGATCGACCCGGGTCCTGGCGGTTCAGTCGAAAGCCGGTTCGGCCTGACCAGAAACGGTAACAGGCGCAACCTTGACATTTTTCCTATTTCTGTCTAATTTTGTCGAATCGTGCTCGGCGCTCACTGTGCCGTCAGCACTGTCACTTGGTCGGCTAGATTATAAAAACACATTGTCCAAAATTAGAGCAAAATTATCGCCGGGAGACTTTTGAGGCAACGGTTAGACGTGGCCTCCCGCGGCACCCCGAAAGCCCCCCGGTGCCTTCCAGCCGCGCCCGGCCCGCCGAACCGCGGTGGCGTTTAGCATTGAAGGCCGTGCGTCCCCGGTGATATTTCCCTGCCGCGACGCACAACGGAGTACCCATGACCGATCTCCACTGGCTGCCCACGACACCGGACTGGCGTCAACGCTTGCGTGCCTTGCCCGCCGATCCCGCCGCCGCCTGGGACAATGCCGTCGCCCTCGCTAACAGCCGGTTGAATTTCGTCCTGACCAACGCGCTCGACGAAATGGTTCGCCGCATTTTTCCCACCGGTCCCGAAGCCCTCTCTACTAAGAAGGTACGCCTCGCCATCCTGGGCTCCTCCACCTTGGCGCATCTGCTGCCCGCCATCCGGGTCGCCGGCCTGCGGCGCGGCATCTGGATCGACACCTACGAAAACGATTACGGCCAGTATCTGCAGGAACTGTCCGACCCCGACTCCCCCCTTCACGCATTCAAGCCCACCGCCGTTCTGGTGGCGCTGGATGCCTATCATCTCACCGCGGGCGTCACCGCCGGTATGGACGCCACCTCTGCTGAAGCCGCACTGACCGAAATGCAGGACCGGATTCAAGAGGTCTGGCAGCTTGCGTCCACCGCGTTCCGCTGCCCGATTCTTCAGCAGGCGGCACTGCCGCTGCACCTGTCCGTCCTGGGCAACAACGAACACCGCCTGCCGGGGTCCCGAGCCTGGTTCGTCACCAGGCTGAACGCCGCTATCCGAACCCTGGCCGAACAGCAGGGGGTGGACATCCTGGCGATCGACGACCGTGCCGCCCGCGACGGCACCGGCAAGTGGCACGACACCGCGCTGTGGCACCGGTCGAAGCAGGAAGTCTCCCCCGCCGCCGGCCCGATGTATGGCGATCTGGTGGGAAGATGGCTGGCGGCCAAGCAGGGCCGGTCGTTCAAATGCCTGGTGCTGGACCTCGACAACACGGTCTGGGGCGGTGTCATCGGCGACGACGGCCTGGAAGGTATCGCCATCGGCCAGGGCAGCCCGCTGGGGGAGGCTTATACCGCGTTCCAGGAATATGCCCGCGAACTCAGCCGCCGCGGCGTCATCCTGGCGGTATGCTCCAAAAACGACGAAGCCAACGCGCTGGAACCGTTCGAAAAACACCCCGATATGGTGCTGAAGCGCGGCGACATCGCCGCCTTCGTCGCCAACTGGTCGAACAAGGCCGATAACATCCGAACCATCGCGCATGAGCTGAACATCGGCCTGGATTCGCTGTGTTTCATCGATGACAATCCGTTCGAGCGGAATCTGGTGCGCCAGGAACTGCCGATGGTCGCGGTGCCCGAGGTGTCGGACGATCCCACCGGCTACCCGGTGGCGCTGTCCGACGGCGGCTATTTCGAAGGCCTGTCGGTGACCGACGAAGATCGCGAACGCACCAGCCAGTACCAGGGCAACAAGGCCCGCGATGCGCTGAAGGCAGCGGTGACAGACCTGCCATCCTATCTGCGCGGGCTGGAGATGGAGCTGATCTGGCGCCGGTTCGACAAAATCGGCCAGCAGCGCATCGTGCAACTGATCAATAAAAGCAACCAGTTCAACCTCACGACCC
>JAKBCJ010000006.1 GCA_021807975.1 Pseudomonadota bacterium
GCTGACCGGGGCGCTGGGTATCTGGCTGGTGCTGGCCGGGCTGGGCATATCCAGCGGGTTGGCGCACTGCGTGTTCACGGTCGCCTATGGCCTGGCGCCGGTTTCGGCGCTGGCACCTTACGAATACACTATGCTGATCTGGGGCGGCGCTGCCGGGTATGTCGTGTTCGGGGAGGTGCCATCAGTCAGCACGGTGTTCGGCGCGGCGATCGTCGCGGCGGCCGGGCTGTACAATTTGCATCGGGAGCGTCTGAGGCGGGGGCAAGACGGAGCGCGTAGCCGCTAAGCCACGCACCCCTCATCCCGCAGCAGGTCCATCACGGCGTCCGGCGGTACGTCCGAACTGGTGAACGCCTGCCCGATCCCGCGTGCCAGCACGAAGTGCAGCGCCCCGTCGCGCATCTTCTTGTCCCGCCGCATGTGCCCGATCAGCGTCGCCGCGGAGAACCGGCGGTTCAGCATCGAAAGGTCGGCCGGCAGCCCCACCGCCGACACATGCGCGATCACTCGTTCGGCGTCTGCCGGAGGGCACAACCCCAACTTCACCGACAGTTTGAACGCCAGACCCAGGCCGACCGCCACCCCCTCGCCATGCAGCAACCCGCCATCGTAGCCGAATTCCGCCTCCAGCGCGTGGCCGAAGGTGTGTCCCAGGTTCAGCAGTGCCCGCCCGTCGTTGGGCTTTTCCTCGCGTTCGTCGTCGCCGACCACGGCGGCCTTGAAGGCGCAGGCGCGCTTGATTGCCTCCGCCTGTGCGTCGCGGTTGCCGGCGATCACACCCTGTCCATGCCGTTCGCACCACGCGAAGAACGCCGCATCGCCGATCAGGCCGGCCTTGGCGATTTCCGCGTACCCCGCCATCAACTCGCGCGGCGGCAGTGTTCCCAGGGTTCCGGTGTCGGCCAACACCATTTTGGGTTGGTAGAACGCGCCTACCAGATTTTTGCCGCGGCGCGTGTTCACGCCGGTCTTGCCGCCAACCGACGAATCGACCTGCGACAGAAGCGTGGTGGGAATTTGGATAAACGGCAGCCCGCGCAACGTGGTGGCCGCCGCGAAACCGGCCAGATCGCCGACGACTCCACCGCCCAAAGCGATCACCGCCGTCCGCCGTTCGACCCGGAACTCCAGCAATTGGTCCACGACGTCCAGGTAGGTTTCCATGGTTTTGCAGCCCTCGCCGCCCTTGACGACGATGGAACTGGCCTGGATCGCGGTTTGCGCCAGCCCGTCCATCAAGGTCTGCAAATGCAGCCCGGCGACGGTCTGATCGGTCACCACAACCGCACGTTTCTGCTGAAGCCGGGGCGCCAGCAGGGCGCCGGCCCGGGCCAGGAGGTTGTCGCCGATCACCACGTCGTAGCTTGTGCTGGGCAGCACCACATGCAGGCGGCGGGCGGGTTTCCATTCGGCCAGGGCGTTCATCACCCCGGCGGTGGTCACGTCGGGCGGTTCGTCGCCGCAATCGACGATCACGTCCGCCTCGGCATACACGGGGTAGCGGATTTCCATCAGCTCGCGCAGGGTTTCCTCGCGGTCCTTGCCAGCCAGCAGGGGGCGGTTGTCGCGGCTGGCGACGCGGCGCACCAGGGTGGGCAGGGTGCAGCGCAGCCAGACGCTGACCGCCTCCGCCCGGGTGGATTCGCGGGTCGCGGCGTCCATGAAGGCGCCGCCGCCGTAGGCCAGCACCATCGGGTCGCCAGCCAGCAGGCGGCGGATGACTCGGCGTTCGCCATCGCGGAACGCAGGCTCTCCATATCGTGCGAACAGTTCTGGGATGGTGCAGCCAGCGGCGAGTTCGATCTCTTGATCGGCGTCGCGGAACGGCAAACCCAGGCGCGCGGCCAGCCGCCGGCCGATGGAGGTCTTGCCGGCCCCCATCAATCCGACCAGCACGATGCTGCGTCCGGCAATAGTGTCGGGGACCGGAATCGTCTCCCGTAGAGCAGTGTTGCGTGTCATAATTGCCGAGGCTAGCACACCGGCCCCGGATCAGGCGATTGCCTGTGTTGCGGGAACGGGATTTCAGGAGCATCCATGATTCGTATTTTCTTTTTTGTGGTGCTGGCCGGGCTGGTGGCGCTGGCCGGCGGTGTGCTGATGCTGGGGATGTTCCCGCCGGCGGCGCATCAGCAGGCGGTGGAAAAGGTCGTGCCAAACGACAAATTCTCGGTTCACTAGGGGCAGCCGTGGACCCGCGGGTCGATGCGTTCCTGGAGATGTTGACCATCGAACGCGGTGCGGCCCGCAATACCATCGAGTCGTATGCCAACGATCTGAACGACTTTGCCGAATTTGCCGCCGGCTCGGGGTTTAGCGCCGATTCCGCCGATGCGGAGACGTGCCAGGGATACATGGCCTCGCTGCATACACGGGGATTGTCCGCCCGCACCGCGGCAAGGCGGTTGTCGTCGCTGCGGCAGTTCCATTTGTTCCTGCTGAAAGAGGGGGTGCGGACGGATGATCCGACCCGTCTGCTGGATACGCCCAGGCTGCCGCAACCGCTGCCCAAGTTCCTGACCGAACAGGAGGTGGATGCACTGCTGGAAGCCGCCGCCCGCAAGCCCGGCCGTCCCGGCGCGCTGGGCAGGGCGGCACTGGAGTTGCTGTACGCCACCGGCATGCGGGTTTCGGAATTGCTGTCCTTGCCCCGAACCGCGCTGGGCACCCGCGCAGGGGTTATGATTATCAAAGGCAAGGGCGGCAAGGAGCGGATGGTGCCTCTGTCCGACGCCGCGAAGGATGCGGCGGCTGCGCTGCTGGCGATGACCGAGGCGCAGAGCCGGTTCCTGTTTCCCGGCCGCGATCCGAAACAGCCGCTGACCCGGCAGGCGTTTTTTCTGCTGCTGAAGCAGGTCGCCATGGAGGCCGGACTGGACCCGGCGCGCGTGTCGCCGCATGTGCTGCGGCACTCGTTTGCGTCCCACATGCTGGCGCGCGGGGCGGATTTGCGGAGTTTGCAGATGCTGCTGGGGCACGCCGATATCTCTACGGTGCAGATCTACACGCATATTCAGACGGAGCGGCTGCGCAAGGTGGTGGAGGACGGGCATCCGCTGTCGGCGGAATGGAAGGGGACCGGTTCACGGGGCGGATGAGGGGTGCCTCACATTCGTCCCGCGGTCCCAAACTTGTCCCGTACAGGCGCAATTTGGTTCAGCGGCACCGAATGGGAGACGCAGCGGGACCGCGCGGATGTTCGCGAAGCCCGTCGCAATGTCCTGATGGGTGCGAGCACGCAGCCCTGACTAATCCGGGCCATTCCGCGCCATGACTGCCGTGGCGGTGGGATAATCGAGCGTCAGAACGGCGATCCGGGAAAATCCGGCCCGCGCCACGAATTCCCAGACATCGGCGCCAAACTCCGTATGCACCACGTAATCCGAGGCGCCGGTGGTGGGCGCCCCGTGGTAGCTGTTCGGCAGACCGCGCCGGTTGCGCGACATGCGCCCCGCCACCACCGGAACCGTAAAGCACAAGGCGCCGCCGGGCTTCAGGACGCGCCTGCACTCGGTCAGCGCCTTAACCGGGTCTTCAATATGCTCCAGCGTGTCGGAGTGTATGACCAGATCGAATGTGCCATCCTGGTAGGGAAGCGCCTGCATATCCACCGCGGGATAAGCGCCGAACACATGCTTGGGCAGCTTTGCCAGCACCGTGTGCAGCGAACCCGCTTCGTTGAGTTCCAGCACCGCCAAACGCTTCATTTTCGACGATCTGATCAGCCGCCGCAGCGGCCGCTCGGTTCCCACAGCGGCTCGCAGGGCGTTGGCAAGAACGATCGACCGAAGGTTGCCGCCGCAGCGCACGCACGTTTCGCCCTGTTGGCGGTCGATGTAGTGCGCTTCCGCCGGGCTGAGCTCCCATTCCGCGACCAGACCCGGCCACAGGACAGTCGTGAACCGAAAGGATTTGCCGCCGCAGATGGCGCAGGAAAACGACCGGGGTTCGCCGCCGGCCAGCCGCGATGATCCGATCGACCGTCGGGCAGCGCCGACGCAGCGACGGATGAATGATATTTGGGACCGGAAATCGTAACGCATCGCCGCACCGTAGCGGATATGCTCGGCGAGCGGCAGTTGTTTACCGTGTTGACTAGGTATCTGCCGGACCGCTGGAAGAAGTGGTAGCGGCGGACGGATTTGAACCGCCGACCAAGAGATTATGATTCTCCTGCTCTACCGCTGAGCTACGCCGCCACACCGGGAGGCGGCGAAATACCCTTACGCTGGCTCCGCGTCAACCAGCTTCCGCACACCCAGCAAACGAACCAGCGTTCCGTCGTCCGCCTGACCGGTGACGGCCTCGGGCCGCCAGTGCCGCTGGAAGGCGCGCAGCACCGATGACAGGGCCGGATCAAGCGCGCCCTCGGGGGCGACCCGATAGCCGATCCGGGTCAGTGCAGCCCGCACCGGGCGCAGAGTTGGCGCGTCCCGAACCGCGCCGCCGGTGCCGATGTCGGGTGAATCCGCCGGCCACAGGCCGACTCCGTTGGCGGCCAGCGCCTCCCAGTCGAACAACTCGCCGGGATCTTGCTTGCGGTCCGGCGCCACGTCGCTGTGCCCCACCACGTTGCGCGCCGGGATGGGATGCCGCGAAAGAACCGCAAGGCACAGGTCGCACACCGCGGCCATTTGCAGCGCCGGGAACGCGCGATAGCCCCATTCGTGGCCGGGATTGACGATTTCGATGCCAATAGACCGAGCATTGAGGGCTGCGTGGCCGCGCCAGTGGGAAATGCCGGCATGCCAGGCCCGCCGGTCCTCCGGCACCAGCCGAAACACCGTGCCGTCCTCGTCCACCACATAGTGCGACGACACCGAAGCCGCCGGATCGCGCAGCCGGTCGATCGCGGCTTGCGCCGACTGCATCCCTGTGTAGTGCAAAATCAGCATATCCACCGGCCCCCCCCGTTCATCATGGTTCGGGCTCGGGACATCCAGAATGGGCAGGGCAGGGCGGTCGGACGCGGGCGGCGGCACGATTCGCAGCCAGGGCGGGCTCACAGCCCACGCTCCCGCTTGATGCGATCCCAGGCGGCGTTGATCCGCGCGACCTTGTCGCCGGCGCGGGCGATGAAGTCCGCTGGCACGCCGCGGGAGGCAAGGCTGTCCGGATGATTCTCCCGCATCAGCCGCTTCCAGGTCGCGCGCAGTTCCTCGGCGGTGGCGGAACGCGTCAGCCCGAGTTCCAGATACGGGTCGTCGGCATCCGGTTCCATCGGCCGGCGCGGCACCTCGCCGAACGCGCGATCCCAGGCGAGTTGATCCAGGCCCAGCCGCCGATGCACACGCCGCAGATATTCGTGTTCCCGCGCGTT
Organism: Pseudomonadota bacterium; assembly: GCA_021807975.1. Classification (GTDB taxonomy): domain Bacteria; phylum Pseudomonadota; class Alphaproteobacteria; order Acetobacterales; family Acetobacteraceae; genus Rhodopila. The sequence goes on from JAKBCJ010000006.1 coordinate 5,321, forward strand.
CAGTTGTCCGTCCGCCCGGGCGATATTGAACAAAGACGTCAGAACCTGTTCCAGCACCAGACGGCTGTCCGCGAACGCCTCGGCCAGTTGCGCGGCATAAGGCTCGAACGATTCGGCACTGTCGCGGGCCTGATCGAACAGCCGGCCGACGCCGCGGGCGGAGGCGGGGGGGATGCGGAAGTTGCGTTTGAACGCGTCGATCTCCACCCGGCTCACGGCGCCGTCGCACTTGGCCAGTTTCGCGGCCAGCACGGTGACGGTAATGGCGAACACTTCCTCGCGCCGGCCCAGCATGCCGGCGACCCGGGCGGCGTTCGGCACGGCGTTCTGCATGAATGGCAGGCGCACATTCTCCATCGACCCGGTATCGGCGGCATGGCCCAAGGCCGCGCCGATGACTGCGCCGTACGGGCCGCCGACGAAGAAGCCCGCGGTGCCGCCGATGATCTTGCCCCAATATCCCATGCGCGAACGATATCACGCCGGACCGGATCGCCGCAAAGCACGAACATTCAAGCGCCCGGGATGCCGGGATCCTTCAGCGACCTGTCTTGTCCCGGGACCGGATCGGCGATCGCGGCTTCCAGGCTAAGCGCGCCTTTCCACTCATGCGCCGGCCGGGCGGGTTCTTCTCCGGATATTCGTCCGAAATCCCGAACCCCGGGATGCCGGTATAGAACTGAACCGAACGCGCGATGTCCGCGACATACAGGGCGACATGGCCAATCCTGCCGAGTCGGAACGGTGGTGTGCTCTGGTCGGTGTTCCTCCTGTTGCGCGCTTATACCGCGGGTTCTAGCCTGATCGCGACCAGCGACGAGGGCCGCGATATGAACGCCATTTCCGATATGCGACGTAACGCCGGGGAGCGGGAAAGGCTGCGCATCCGCGGCGGATCGTTTACCGGCCCGACCTCGGGTCTGGCGCCTGGCAACGTGCAGGCCAATCTGGTGATTCTGCCGAAGGCGCTGGCAGGGGATTTCCTGCGCTTTGCCGTGGCCAACCCGAAGCCGTGCCCGATCCTGGCGGTGTCCGAACCGGGCGATCCGCATTTCCCGACCCTGGGGGTGGAACTGGATATCCGCACCGACATTCCGCGCTACCGGGTTTGGCGGAACGGGGAATTGATCGCCGAGCCGACCGATGTGCGTGACGTATGGCGCGACGATCTGGTCAGCTTCGCGATCGGCTGCTCGTTCTCCTTCGAGGAAGCGCTGGTCGAAGACGGCATCGAGGTTCGCCATATCTCCTGTGGGTCCAACGTGCCGATGTACCGGACCAACATCCCGTGCGTCTCGGCCGGGGTGTTTAACGGTCCGCTGGTCGTGTCGATGCGGCCGCTGAAGCCGGCGGATGCGATCCGAGCGGTGCAGATAACGTCGCGGTTTCCTTCGGTGCATGGGGCGCCGGTGCATCTTGGGTTGCCGGGGTCGATCGGCATCGCCGATATCGCCAAGCCGGACTACGGCGATGCCGTGCCGATCGCGGCCGATGAGATTCCGGTGTTCTGGGCCTGCGGGGTGACGCCGCAAGCGGTGATCGCACAGGTGAAGCCGGAGTTCTGCATTACCCACGCGCCCGGAAGCATGTTGATTACCGATCTGCGGAACACGTCCCTGTCGGTTCTGTGACGCCGAAAGACCGGATCGATCGGATCGAGGCCGCGATCCACCAGAGCGTCGGCCGGGGGATGGACGCTGTCTTTCAGGCAACGGCCGGCGGCCTTTGGCGCGCAACGTCCGCGCTGGCCGCATCCCCCAAGCCGGCGATCGGCCTGATCACCGGGTTTTTCGTCCCTGGCGCCGATCCCCCGGCGGCTGAAACCGACGGCCCGGCCGGGGCGGCGCTGCTGGCGATGGGTTTTCATCAAGCGGGATTGGAGTGTCGGCTGGCCACCGACACGGTTTGCGCGTCGGCCTGCCGGGCGGCCTTGGCGGCGGCCGGGGTGGCAGATGTGCCGGTCGATACCGCCGAACCGAACCAGCCGGTCGGCGCGATCATCGATCTGTGGCGGCGGCGGGGCATCGATTGGGTGATCTGTATCGAGCGATGCGGCCCGGCCGAAAATGGGCGATCCTATAACATGCGGGGCGCGGATATTTCGATGTTCGCCGCCCCGTTGGATCAGGTGTTCAGGGCTGGTCCCTGGCGCACGATTGCCATTGGCGACGGTGGGAATGAGGTTGGCATGGGGTGTGTGCCCCGATCGGTGATCGCCGGGCATGTTCCCCTGGGGGCGACGATCGGCTGTGTGGTGCCGGCCGATTGGCTGATCGCCGCCGGTGTGTCGCATTGGGGCGCGTATGGCGTGCTGGCCGCATTGGCACTGCAACGCCCGGACTGGCGGGCCGCGATGGAAGCGGCGTTGCAACCGGACCTGGACCGATTTGTGGTGGAAACCATGGTCCGCGACGGTCCCGCGGTCGATGGTGTCACCATGCGGCGGGAGGCGACGATCGATGGGTTGGCGATGGACGCGCATCACCGCGTTCTGGAGGCGGCTCGGGCGCTGATGCCGGCCTAGGACGGGCGGAAATTCAGCCGATCTGGCGGGCTATGGCCGGTGCATCCCCGACGGGTCACGACGCAGTTGCCCGCGACGCCCTGATCGACGCCAGCGCCTGCTCGGCCGAGATCACGTCGCAGTACTTGAACTGCAGGTCGAACAGCGCGGCGGCGTGCGACATCTCGATCCGGTCGAACACGGCTTCCTCGATGACCTGCATCTTGTAGCCGTGGGCGACACCATCGACGCAGGTGGCGCGCACGCAGCCGCTGGTGCTGTTGCCGCAGACCAGCAGGCTGTCCACGCCCAAATTGCTCAGCAGCAGCGGCAGATTGGTGAAAACGAAGCAGCTTGGCGTCTGCTTTTCGATCAGCAGGTCGCCGGGCTGCATCGCGACCTCGGACGGGATTTCGGACTTCGCGTTGGTGATGATGAAATTGTGACCGGGGTCGGCGAAGGGCAGGCCGGATTCCGGGCGGAACACGTGCTTGGAGTAAATCACCGGCATCCCCGCCTCGCGCGCCGCGGCTAGCAGAACTTGCTGAACCGGGATCGCCTTCCAGGCATGCGGGCCGCAGGCGCCGGAGTATTCGTCCATTTGCTCGTAGATCGGCCTGTCGTGCCCGCAGGCGGTCATTTGCATATCGACCACCAGCAGCGCCGCCTTGCGGCCGAGGCCGTTCAGCTTGCGCTTCGGCCAGCCCGCGGAGACTTTCCGGTCGTCCTCGGTCAGGAAGCGGTCCCACACACGTTCCATGGGGCGGGTCATGCGGCTTGCCTTATATGGGTGCGGCTTTGCATCAGCGGCTGGATGTACTGGCCGAACTGCTCCATGCCAATGACGAAATCGTCGAAGGTCAGCATAAGGCCGGACAGGCCCGGGGTTTCCGCGATCTGGTCCAGCATGCGGGCGACGCTGGCGTAGCTGCCGACCAGCTTCAGTAAGCCGGTCGGGATCGGCCGGCCCGCCGCCGCCTGGTTCGCGACCATGCGCGCGACGGTGGAGGTGCTGGGAGCGTTCTTGTCCGCCGTTGCCTGGCCGCGCTGCCACTCCAGGGCCTCCAGGTCCGTGCCGGCCACGTAGTGCTCCCATTTCGCGAAAGCCGCCTCGTCGGTTTCGGCCGCGATCACCATCAGCAGGGCGAAGGCGCCGACCTTGCGGCCGGTCTTGGCGACGGCGGCCATCAGGCGGGCGACGGGCTCGCGCACCTTCTCCGGCTCGTTCAGGCCACCGGAGCCGACGAAGTTGTAGTCGCAGTGCTCTGCCACGAACTGCATGCCGCGGTCGGAGGAGTTGGCGCCGACGATCTCCACCCCCGGCGATGGCAGCGGCGACAGGCGGCAGTCGTCCATCTTGAAGAACTCGCCTTGGAAGTCGGAGCGGCCGGTGTCCATCAACTGGCGCATGACCGTGACGTATTCGGAGACGTAGTCGTAGCGGCGGGCGAAATGGGCATCGCCCGGCCAGATACCCATCTGTTGGTATTCCTTTGGCTGCCAGCCGGTCACGATGTTCACACCGATGCGGCCCGGGGCGACACTGTCGATGGTGGAGACCATGCGCGCGACCAGCGCCGGCGGCATCGTCAGCACGGCGACCGATGCGAACAACTGGATCCGCTTCGTTACCGATGCGATGGCGGACATCAGCGTGAACGCCTCCAGATTGTGGTCCCAGTACTCGCTGGGACCGCCGAAGCCGCGCAGCTTGATCATCGCCAGGGCGAAATCCATGCCGTAATGCTCTGCCTGCTGGACCACCGTGCGGTTCAGGTCGAAGCTGGGCATGGTCTTCGGCGAGGTGGTGGAGATCAGCCAGCCGCGGCTGCCGATGGGGACGAATACGCCGATCTTGGTCATGATGCTCTCTTCGTTCGCGTTGTCGCGTGGTGACGATTGTATAGCAAATATCGTGCCGTTGGCGCTGCCGGCCAGAAGCCTGGAGGTCGTCGATGCGCTGGGAGATTCATACGGGCTTTGGATTATACCCGCGCCTGGAACGGCCGCCCCAGCATGGCCGGGCGGTGCAGCCTGATCCGCCGGGCATCGCGGGAAATCAGCACCAGCACCACCACGGTGCCGATATAGGGCACCGCCGAAAGCAGCGCCGACGGCACCGCGACACCCAGCGCCTGCACATACAGCGACAGATACATCAGCGCGCCGAAGAACCACGCCCCGATCAGCAGCCAGAACGGCCGCCACGCGGAGAATGTGACCAAAGCGACAGCGACCCAGCCTCGGCCCGCGGTCATGTCCTGCGCCCATAGCGGGGTGTAGGCCAGGGACATATAGGCGCCCGCCAGCCCGGCCAGCGCGCCGCCGAACGCCACGGCGGCATAGCGGATCGGTATCACCGCATATCCCAGGGCATGCGCCGCATCGTGCGAATCGCCGACCGCGCGCAGGATCAGCCCCAGATGGGTGGACCGGATGCACCACGCCACCGCCGCCAGGATCGCCAGCGCCACGTAAACCAGGATGTCGTGCCCGAAAATCACCGGCCCCAGCACTGGAATATCCGACAACACCGGCAGATGGATTTTGGGCAGCGTCGGCGCTGGAATGCCGACATAGCCGGCCCCAACCAGCGCGCTGAAGCCGCGCCCAAAGATTGTCAGCGCCAGACCGGTCGCGGTCTGGTTTGCTTGCAAGGTCAGCGAAACGACCGCGAACAGCATCGACAGTGCGATCCCGGCCGCCACCGCGGCCAGCACGCCCAGTGACGTGATCCCGGTCTGATTCGCCGTGGCGAACCCGGCGATGGCGCCGGCCAGCATCATGCCTTCGACGCCCAGGTTCAGGACACCGACCTTCTCCACGATCAGTTCCCCCGTCGCGGCCAGCAGCAGCGGGGTGGAGGCAGCGATGGTGCTGACGAGAAACGCAACCAGCAGAGCGGTCATCGGACGGCCTTGGCGTGAGAGGGTACCCAGCGGAACCGGTTCAGCAACAGGATGTCGCAGCCCAGCAGGTAGAACAGCAGGATACCCTGGAAAATCCCGGTGACAGCATTTGGCAGTCCCAGGTTGATCTGGGCCGCATCGCCGCCCAGGTAGGTCAGCGCCAGCAGCAGCCCGGCCGGGATCACGCCCAGCGGGTTCAGGCGGCCGAGGAACGCGACGATGATCGCGGTGAAGCCGTAGCCGGGCGACAGGGTTGTGGTAAGCTGGCCCAGCGTGCCGCTCACCTCCAGCAGCCCGGCCAGTCCGGCCAGCCCGCCGCTGATCAACATGGCGATCCAGACCAGCCGGTTTTCGCGGAATCCGGCGAATTTCGCGGCCCGCGTTGCCTGACCCAGCACCCGGAACTGAAAGCCCAGCAGCGATTTTTCCAGCATGAACCACAGGCCGATGGCGATCAGCGGCGCCAGCAGGACGCCGATGTGGACGTTGGTGTCCTCGATCAGACGGGGCGCCAGTGCGGTGTCGGATAACAAGGCGGTCTGTGGGAAGCCGAACCCCTGCGGATCCCGCCACGGGCCGGTGACGAGGTACACCAGCAGATACTGGGTGATATAGGCGAACATCAGGCTGGTCAGGATTTCGTTGGCGTTGAACCGGATGCGCAGCCAGGCCACCAGTCCGCCGCTGGCCATGCCGCCCAGGGTGCCCGCGATCACCATAGCGGGGAACAGCAGGTAAGCGGGGGCATCGGGAAACGCCAGTGCGATGCCGCCGCCGCAGATCGCCCCCAGGGTGAACTGCCCGTCGGTGCCGATGTTCCAGACATTGGCGCGATAGGCCAGCGACAGACCGACGCCCATCATGATCAGCGGGGCGGCCTTCACCGCCAGCGCCTGCAACCCGTCCTGCTGCAGTAAAGGGGCGATCAGGAAGGTATAGACCGTCAGTCCGGCGGGCCGGCCCATGGCCATGAATATCAGGCCCGACGTGGCGCCAGTGAGCAACAGGGCCAGAACCGGCGAGGCGTAGCGCCAGAACCGCGACTCATACCCGCGGGCTTCGATTTTAAGCATGGGCGGCAGCCTCCGTCATGGCGGGCGCATGGCCGCCATCCACGCCTTTCCGGGGACCAGCACTGCAAGCCATGGATGGCGGGCCTCCGCCCGCCATGACGATGAAGGGCCGGGGGCTTCCGTCAACCGATTCGTCCATGCCGCGGTAGACCCTAAGCAACCGCTATCTCCCCGGTTGCCGCGGGGGCGGAACCGCCGCCCATCAGCCGGCCGATCGATTCCACCGTGGCATCGCGCGTCAGCACCGGTGCGGACACGCGTCCGCCGGCGATCACCGATATCCGGTCCGCCAGGACGAAAATCTCGTCCAGGTCCTGCGAGATGATCATCACAGCCGCGCCGCCCGCGGCCAGCGCCATGATCGCCTCGTGGATCGCCAGGGCGGCGCCGGCATCCACGCCCCAGGTCGGCTGGTTGATCACCAGCACCGCCGGTTCCTGCAAAACCTCTCGTCCCACCAGGAATTTCTGCAAATTCCCCCCCGACAGCGATCGCGCCTGCGCCTTCGGGCCGGTGGTGCGGACGTCGAACACCTTGATGATATTTTCCGCGAAGGCCGAGGTCTTTTTCGTATCGATCACACCGAAACGAACCAGCGCACGCCGGGTAAAACCCGACAAAAAGGCATTTTCCGCCAGCGTCATCGTCGTCACCGCGCCATGACCGTTGCGCTCCTCCGGCACGAAACAGCCGTGGATGCGCCGTCGGTCGTGTGGCCCCATATGGCCGGCGGGGATGCCGTCGATCAGCACGCTTTCCGGCTTGCCAGCCAGGATTTCGCCCGACAGCGCGTCCATCAACTCGCTCTGCCCGTTGCCGGCGATGCCTGCGATGCCCAGGATTTCACCACCCTTCAGTGACAGAGAAATATCTTTCAAATCCGTCCCGAAATGGTTGGGCGAGCGGATGGTCAACTTGTCCAGCACCAGCCGGGGCGGTGCCGAACTCGGTGCCAGCGGCCGCGGCGTCGGCGCATGCAGGTCCATGTTGATCATGATTTCCGCCAGTTCCTTGACGGTCTTTTCCGCCGGGATCACCCGGGCGACGTTCTTGCCCAGCCGCATGATGGTGGCGGCGGAGCACAGCGCGCGCACCTCTTCCAGCTTGTGGCTGATATACAGGATGGAGCAGCCCTCGGCCGCCAGCCGCCGCAGCGTCTCGAACAGCTTCCGCACTTCCGACGGCGTCAGCACCGACGTGGGTTCGTCCATGATGAGCAGTTTCGGATTTTGCAGCAGGCAGCGCACGATTTCGATCCGCTGGCGTTCGCCCACCGACAGATCGTGCACCACGCGGTCTGGATCGAGCGGCAGCCCATATTCGTTGGAAATTCGGACGATTTTTTCGCGCAGCCCCATGCGCTCTTTCGCCGAACCCAGTCCCAGCGCGATGTTTTCCTGAACCGTCAGCGCCTCGAAAAGTGAGAAGTGCTGAAACACCATGCCGATCCCAAGCCGCTGGGCATGGCCGGGGTTCTGAATGTTGACCTTCTGGCCGTCCCAGATGATTTCGCCCTCATCCGGCTTCACCACGCCATAGATGATCTTCACCAGCGTGCTTTTACCGGCGCCGTTTTCGCCCAGCAGCGCGTGGATCTGATTGCGCTCCACCGTCAGAGATACATGGTCGTTCGCGAGGCAGCCGGGATATTGCTTGGTCATCCCGGTCATCGTCAGCAATGGACCAGACGGGGCGGCGTCAGTCATGACAGCACTCGCGGTTATGGATTACGGGGGTAACGACCGGGGCGCGGACACTGCCCGCGCCCCTTCGTTCGCCCGATGCCGGGGCGTGCGTCGTATATCCGGCGAGGCCGTCCCCGGCGATCACGGTCTAGGTCAGTTTGCCGTCCACGCCCTGGACCAGCCACTGCATCCCCGACAGCGCGCCATCGTCCATCACCGTGCCGGCCGCGATCTTCACCGCGCCGCTTTGATCCTTGATCGGCCCGACGAACACCTTGTTCTTGCCGGACTTGATATCGTCCTCGGTCGCGGTTGCCAGGGCGGCCACATCGGCCGGCATATTGGCGAATGGCGCCATTGCCAGCATCCCGCTGTCGAACCCGCCCCAGGTGTCGGTGCTTTTCCAGGTGCCGGCCAACACGTCGCCGATGCGTTTAATGTAATACGGACCCCACATGTCGGTGCTGGCGCTCAACTGGGTGCTGGCGGCGAACTTCGACATATCGGTTGACTGGCCGAACGCCTTCACCCCGCGGCTGGCCGCGGCCTGCAAAGGTGCTGGCGAGTCGGTGTGCTGGGTGATGATATCGCAGCCCTGGTCGATCAGCGCCTTGGCGGCGTCGCCTTCCTTCGGCGGATCGTACCACGAATTGATCAGCACGATTTTCATCCGAGCCTTCGGATTGACCGACTGCATGCCCAGCATGAAGGCGTTGATGCCCTGCACGACTTCGGGCACCGGGACCGAACCGACGTAACCGGCCAGTCCTGCCTTGCTCATTTTACCGGCGATCACGCCTTGCACGTAGCGCGCCTGATAGAAGCGGATATTGTAATCCGAAACGTTCGTTGCGCGCTTATATCCCGTGGCATGTTCGTAGAACACGTCCGGGTGCCTTTTGGCGGACTTCAGCACGTAGTTCATGAAGCCGAACGAAGTCGCGAAGATCAGCTTGTGGCCCTGGTTGGCCAGATCGTTCAGCACTTTCTCGGAATCCGGGCCCTCGGGCACGTTTTCCACATAGGTGGTTTTGATTTTGTCGCCGAAATGCTCGACCGCGGCCTGGCGCGCGATGTCGTGTTGATAGGTCCAGCCGAAATCCCCGACGGGGCCGAGGTAGATGAAGCCGACCTTCAAGGGATCGGCGGCATTCGCCGGCCCGATCAGACCTGGCAGCGCCGTGGCCGCCGCACCGGCGCCGAGCAGTCGGGTGAAATGACGTCTTAGCATGCTGAACTCCGTGGACCAGGAATCGGATTGTGACAAAGCTGACGGTCAACCCGGCCGCGCTTCTCTCTCTCACGAACCCGTGACAGTTTGTTATGCAATTGGTACGCCAAACAAGGGGGGATTACCAAAAACCTTCATGCACCGTTCGGCATTCGTCCTCCAGCAGCGGGCCAACGACATCGATCTTGCGTTGCCCGGCGGCTAGCACGGTGCGGCATGGCAAATCCATCGTCAGGTTGTCGGGATGCGGTCCGATCAGATCCTTCATGGCCCGTTCCGACAGGCCGAACACCACCCGCCCGATGCCCGCCCAATACGCCGATCCGGCACACATCGCGCAGGGCTCCGCGCTGGCAACCATCGTGCATCCCGCCAGGAAGTCCGCTGAATACGCCATGCTGGCGCGTGTCATCAGAATCCGTTCGGCGTGGCCGGTGCGGTCGCCGGTGTCGCCATGCGTGTTGCCCTGTTCCATCAGGATGGCACCGTCCGGTCCGACCAGAATGGCCCCGAACGGATGATTGCCGGCGGCCCGGGATTCCCGCGCGATCTCGTTGGTACGGCGGACATAGTCCTCGTCGGTTTTCATCGGGCACTCCGGTGGCGTGGGCTAAAAGCATGCACGGACGATGAAATGGTAAGCATCACGCGGCCTCCAGTGCGGCGTTCACATCGCTGCGCGTCCGCATCAGCGGCTGGATGCGCTGGCCGAACTTATCCATGCCTTCCACGAAATCGTCGAAGGTCAGCATCACCCCGCTCACTCCCGGTACGGTGGCGTACAGGTCCAGCAGTTCGGCGATGCGTTCGTACGACCCGATCAGGGCGCCGTGCATCGTCGGCATGCGGTTGCGCACCTTCTCGGTGAACCGTCCGGCGGCGGCGAATTTATCTGCGTTCGGATCGGCCGCGGCCTGCGACTGCCGCCAGCCCAGCGCCTCCAGGTCGATGCCATCGCGGTAATGCTCCCACTTCGCGAACGCGGCTGCGTCGGTTTCCTCGGCGATCACCATCATCACCACCAGCGCCCCGCAGTCCCGCCCGGTCTTCGCATTGGCCGCTACCAGCCGTTCGGTGCTGGGTGCCACCGCGAGCGGATCGTTGATGCCGAAGCTGGAGCAAAAGTTGAAATCGGCATGCGCCGAGGCAAACGCGGTGCCGCTGTCGCTCTGTCCGGCGCAGATCAGCGGTATGCGGGCGGTGGGCATCGGCAGGCAGCGGCAGTCGTCCATCTGAAAAAAGTCGCCCTTCAGGTCGCACCGGCCGGTGTCCCACAGTTCCCGCATGATGGTTACGTATTCGGCGCAATAGTCGTAGCGGCGCAGATGGTGGGCCTCGCCGGGCCAGATACCCATCTGGGAGTATTCTTTCTCCTGCCAGCCAGTGATCATGTTCAGGCCGAAACGGCCATGCGAAATACTGTCGATCGTGACCGCCATGCGTGCGGCGATGGCGGGCGGGACGGTCAAAACCGAGCAGGTGGCGAATAACTGAATGCGCTTGGTGACGGCGGCGAGTCCGGCCATCAGAGTAAAGGAGTCCAGATTGTAGTCCCAGAACTCCGACGGGCCGCCGAAGCCGCGCAGTTTGATCATCGATAGCGCGAAATCCAGGCCGTATTGTTCCGCTTGTTCGACCACTTTGCGGTTCAGGTCGAACGAGGGTTTGAATTGAGGGGAGGTTGTCGAAATCAGCCAGCCATTGTTGCCGATGGGAATGAAGACGCCGACCTGCATCACTACGCTCCTGGATTTAACTGTATCGCGATTGCCGGATGCGGAAGGTCGCGCTTCTGTCCTGCCGCCACTCCCGGCCGAGGGGCCATTGCGACACTGGCTGCAACAGCGGAAACGCAACGAAATGGGTGCGTCCTTACATCTGTCCACCTATCCGATCCCGTGGCGCAGTATCGGTTCGCAGGCGTGGCTTGCGTCAAGCCCGAATCGCGTGGACCTGCCGCCCGGGCGCGATTTTTGCCCATTCATTCCTACCCGCATATTCCCGGTACCGCCGCCCCTGCTCGGTCTCCGCCGCCGGGACGGCCGGCGCATACCTGGCCAAAATCAGATTTGGACCCGCCCGTTCAATCTTGCGGGCCAGGGTGGACGTCCCCAAGCGCATGACGCCGATGATAATCATCCGCTCAGCGGTCTTCAAATCCGCCGGGACACCGCGCATACTTGGCGCCAACGTCCACAAGGAAACATGCCAATGCGCAGCGCCGTCATCGTCTCCACCGCCCGCACGCCGATCGGCCGGGCCTACCGGGGCGCCTTTAACGATACCCAAAGCCAGGCACTCGGCGGCCACGCCATCGCCCATGCGGTGAAGCGCGCCGGCATCGATCCGGCGGAGGTCGAGGATGTGATCATGGGCGCGGCACTCCAGCAGGGCGCGCAGGGTTTCAACGTCGCGCGCCAGGCTGCGTTGCGCGCCGGCCTGCCGGACAGCGTCGCCGGCATGTCGGTGGACCGGCAATGCGCCTCCGGCCTGATGGCGATCGCCACCGCCGCCAAGCAGATCATCAACGACGACATGCAGATCACCGTCGGCGGCGGCTTGGAATCGATCTCGCTGGTTCAGACCAATGCCGTCAATCGCAGCCGAGCGCAGGACCCGGAACTGCTGGATCGGGTGCCGGGCCTGTATATGATGATGATCGAAACCGCCGAACTGGTTGCCGACCGCTATAACGTGTCGCGCGATGCCCAGGACGAATATGCCCTGCGGTCGCAGCAGCGCACCGCCGCCGCCCAGCAGGCGGGACGCTTCGATGACGAGATCGTGGCCATGCCGACCGAAATGCTGGTGACCGACAAGGCGACCGGCGAAACCACCCACAAGAAGGTTGCGATCGCAAAGGACGAAGGCAACCGGCCCGAAACCTCGTTGGACGGCCTGAACAGCCTGAAGCCGGTGTTCGCCAATGGTCAGGTGGTGAAGCAGGGGAAATTCATCACCGCTGGCAATGCTTCGCAGCTTTCCGACGGCGCCTCGGCCTGCGTGCTGATGGAGGAGGCCGAAGCCTCCCGCCGCGGGCTGCACCCGCTTGGCATCTATCGGGGGATGGCCGTTGCTGGCTGCGCGCCGGATGAAATGGGCATCGGGCCGGTGTTCGCGGTGCCCAAGCTGCTGGCGAAGCACGGGCTGACAGTCGATGACATCGGCTTGTGGGAACTGAACGAGGCGTTCGCCTGCCAGGTGCTGTATTGCCGCGACCGGCTGGGCATCGATCCGGATCGGCTGAACGTGAACGGCGGCGCGATTTCCATCGGCCATCCGTATGGTATGTCTGGCGCCCGTATGACCGGACACGCGCTGATCGAGGGCAAGCGGCGCGGCGCCAAATATGTCGTCGTAACCATGTGCGTCGGCGGCGGTATGGGCGCGGCCGGTCTGTTCGAGGTGGCCTGACCATGACCGTCGATCCGCAAATCCAGATGCTGCTGGACCTGGGCTCTAAACTGCCGCCGTTGCACACGCTGTCGGTGGCCGACGCCCGCATCCAGTTCGGTGCGCGTGATTTCCCCGGGCTGCGTAAGCCGGCGGTGGCCAGCGTGGTGAACCGCGATATGCAGGGGCCCGGCGGGTCGCTGGGCTTGCGGGTTTATACCCCCGAAGGGCAAGGTCCGTTTCCGCTGATGGTGTTCTTCCATGGCAGCGGGTTCGTGGTGTGCAGCCTGGATACGCATGACGGCATGTGCCGCAATCTGTGCGCCGGCACCGGCTGCGTGGTGGTGTCGGTGGACTATCGGCTGGCCCCGGAACACAAATTCCCAGCCGCACCGGACGATTGCCTGGCCGCGACCCGTTGGGCGGTGGCGAACGCGGCGGCGCTGGGCGCCGATCCAGGACGGGTGCTGGTGGCCGGCGACAGCGCGGGCGGCAATCTGGCTGCTGTCACCGCGATCCGTATCCGGGATGAGGGCGGGCCGAAGTTGATCGGGCAACTGCTGATCTACCCGGTCACCGACTATTATGACTCGGGCATGCCCTCGATGACCGAGAACGCGGAGGGTTACGGCCTGGGCCGCGATGGCATGATCTGGTTCTGGAACCATTATCTGTCCGATCCGTCGCATGGGGCCCATCCGCACGCCAGCCCGTTCCGTGTCGCCGACCTGTCCGGACTACCGCCGGCCCTGGTGGTCACGGCGCAATACGATCCGTTGCGCGACGAGGGCGAAGCCTATGCCGTCCGGCTGCGCGAAGCCGGCGTGCCCACCGAAATGAAGCGGTGGGACGGTGTCAACCACGGGTTCTTTTTCTGGCCGGGCGTGGTGGACCGGGCGAGCGCGGCGATAGATGAGGCGTGCGCGTGGGTGCGGTCGGTCGTGGCGGCTTAAGCCCCGCCCGGGTCGTTTCGGTGGGGGGCTACGTCGGCCTTCGCATCTGCGAAACCGCGAACCGAACCAGTTCCTCCCGCCGCACCTTGCCGTTTGGGTTGCGGGGAAGTCCCTTAATCTGAAGAATGAATTTCGGCGCGGACGCTGCCAAGCGCTGCTGGCACAGCGCATTCAGCCGCCCGGCGACAATCGGCGTTGTGGCAACGATCGCGGCCCATATCTGATCGACGCCCATGTCGTCGGGGACCCCGAATGCCGCGGCATCCGTGACCTCGGGCAGCGTCAGCAGAACGTCCTCGATCACATGCGGGCTGATTTTGACGCCACCGCTGTTGATGAACTCACTGACGCGACCGGTGACCGACATGATGCCGTCCTGCGAGACGAAACCGACATCGCCCGAATAGAACCATCCGTCCCGGAACGGCGACGCCGTCACCTCGGTGTCCCCAAAGTAGCCCGCGATGGTATTGGCGCCACGGATTCGCAGTGTCCCCTCGACCGAGGCGGGCAATGGGTTGTTATCAGCGTCCACCGACTGCACCTCGACACCGGCATGGAGGTAGCCAACCGCCCTGCCATCGCGTGGTAATGCGGCCATCGGGGCGGATGCGACGCCGCCTGTCTCCATTGAGCCAAAATAGGACACGATATTGTCGCAAAGTTTCTGCCGGGCAAGGTCATGGAGCCGGGGAGGCAGAACGCTGCCGCCGACCTCGATGGCCTTCAGCGAGTCCGGTTTGGCGTGGCCGGGCGGTATCGTGGCGAGGATCGTCTGAAGCGAATTCGGTGCAATCACTATGGCAGTGACGCGATGGCGCCGAATGGCGGCCAGGGCCTGCGCTGGATTGGTCAGCACCAGCGTGGAACCAGCCCACAGGACGCGCAATGCTGTCGCGAAACCCCATGTTATCCCAAGGCTGACCGCGCAGATGTAAACCGGTTCGGGTGGCCCCATCGACAGCGTGTTGCTCAAAACCCTGCTGACCATCGTTTCATGGCTGATGGCGGCAAATTTGGGCATACCCGTGGTGCCCGAGGACGAAAATATGCGGCAAACTGACGACCCGCCCGCGCTGACCGGCACGTTTGGGACGGGATCAGTGGGGGAAATCCTGGTCCATGACGCGTCGAACCCGACGCATCTCGTGCCAGACTGCCCGGTGGCACCCGTCGGCAGAAAACAAAAATCCATCCGTTCGGCGGGATAGGACATTTCGGCCGTGACCACACCAGCCCGCGCGAATGCCAGAGCCAGGACAAGCGCCGGATATTCGTCGGGACCGGTGACGCCGAGCCCCACTGTCTGACCAGCCGCAACACCCAGGCCGCCGACGCGTTCGACGACCGTATCAATTGCGCGGTCGAGATCGCGATATGAGATGCCGATGTTATCCACACCGATGACCGCGATCGCGGACGGATGAAGGCGTGCGACCCGGCGAATAGGATCGGTGATGTTCATAGGGCGATCATAACGCTGGTGTATCTGGCCTGCATCGGGCACGGCAGGAATCTTTGGGCGCGCGCACGATAATCGTGTACGTGCCGCAATACGTCGGCTTAGACGCCGGTCGAAGGCATCCGCCGGCGTCTGCGCGCGACGCCGGTGGCAAATGCGCCAATCGCCAACAGTGATGCGCTGATCGGTTCGGGCGCGGGAACAACGAGGTCCCCGCTAATGCCAAATAGCGATGCCAGCGTGGTCGCCGGGAATGAGTAACCGGAATCAATGGCAAATGACCCGCCCAAGGGGGAACCGCCGAGTTCCACGGTCGAGTTTCCGAGGCCGTAGTACGTTGTCGTGCCGGAGGTGAATGACGACTCGGTCCCGCTGCTGTTCGTGCCGGTCCAGACATAGCCATTGGTAGCCGCCGAACCGTCAGCAGCCACGTTGATCGCCGTCAAAAGCGCGCCGCTGAACAGATCGGTTGTCGATGTCGCGACCTCTGATCCGGTGACGAGGAAAATTGGATCGCTGGAACACGACGGGGTACAGGCAATGTTGGTGATCGCGTTTACCGTATTGGTGCTGACGATCGCGCTCCAGTTCGTGCCAAGGCCGGCGGCGGACGCCTCTGTCTGTACGATACTATTATAGGTGGAAACCGAAGCGGAGGTCGCGTCAGTCGTTGATTTTGTTTCGAATATCAAACGATAATGCGTGCCAGGCGTTAGATCGGACAAGGAGATGGGGGCGGCGTCGGAGGCCGCAGGCAGTGCTACGAGGCAAGCTAACGCAAACACGCTGACGCCTGTCACGCGGCATCCAAATGAGACAGGATAGTGCCAAGCACGATTAGACATCTCGTTGACCCTCACGACTACGCCATTTAGAAGCAAAAACCGTGCCGCTCGCATAAGCAATTCTGAATCAACGATTTGCGTGGATACCACGGCAGCCTCTGGCGGAATGTGTAAAGAATTCCGACAATCGCAACTGATCAATCGCGCGGGGGACCTTTATCGTCCGAGACATGCCCCCAACCGTTCACAGGCGGGGCCGCTGTGCATCGCACCCTGCGATCCCCCCTGACGTCATCAGCGTGACGCCTCGCCGCGGATCAAGCCTTGCGCGACCGCGTGCGGATACCGCCCCTACTCCACCGCCGCCCGTAATCCCGCCCCAGCCGCCAGCGGGCACAATGGCAGCGCCGCCGCCAGCATCGCCGCCAGCAGCAGAAGGTGCGGCCGAGCGGAGAATCCGCCCGCGGCGGCGTCGGCGGCGGCGGCGCCGAAGATCAGCACCGGGGTGACCAACGGCAGCACCAGCAGCGGCAGCAGCACACCGCCACGCCGAGCGCCCAGCACGATGGAGGCGGCCATGGTGCCGAACAGCGACAGCAGCAGGCTGCCCAACAGCAGCCCCAGCAGCAGCACGGGAATGGCGTCCTGTGGCATCCGCAGCATGATCGCGACCGGGCCGGCCGCCAGCAGCAGCGGCACACCGGTCACCACCCAGTGCGACAGCGATTTCGCCGCGGCGATACCGAACGCCGGCAGGCCGGACAGCAACAGCAGGTCCAGCGACCCGTCGTCCAGGTCGGCGCCGAACAGCCGGTCCAGCGGCAGCAGCGCCGCCAGCAGGGCGCAGACCCAGACTATGCCGGGTGCGATCCGGCCCAGCGTGTCCGGCGCCGGCCCGATCGCCAGCGGAAACAGTGAGGCGGTCACCATGAAAAACAGCAGCGCCGCCAGTGTGTCGGCGCCGTGGCGCAATGACAGCCTCAGGTCGCGGGCCAGGACCGCCCAGAAGATTCGCATCAGCTCAACCGCAGTTCGGTGGCGCCGGGCAGTGGCAGCGGCACATGGGTTGCCGCCACGACGATGCCGCCGCCCTGCCGGTGCCGGCCCAGCAGCGAACCGAACCGGTCGATAGAGGCGGTATCCAATCCCAGCGTCGGTTCGTCCAACAGCCATAGAGCGGCGGTGGAGAGCACCAGACGCGCGATGGCGAGGCGGCGCTTCTGGCCGGCCGACAGCATCCGCGACGGCAGATCGGCCAATGTTTCCAGCCCAACAGCCTCCAGCGCCGCCGGAATAGATCGGCGGGAAACGGCGGCGGCGAAATGCAGGTTTTCTGTCACGGTCAAACCCGGCTTCACCGCGTCCTGGTGCCCCAGATAGGCGACCCGCTCGCCATGCTGGGCCAGATCGGCGAAGGCATCCGCGCCATCCCACAGCACCAGCCCGGCCGCCGGACGCACCAGACCGGCCAGCATGCGCAGCAGCGTGGATTTGCCGGATCCGTTGGCACCGGCCAGAATCAGCCCACCACCCGCCGGCACGGTCAACGACACGTCCTGGAAGACCAGCCTCTCGCCGCGAAATACCGCCACCCCTTCCGCCGTCAGCACCGCGAACCTTTCCGGCTTCCCCGGCGGACACTTCCGCCGCGGCGGGCGCATTGCCCGGATCGCGTGCATATTGCATCCGGCGCCACGGCTCCACCCCCGAAACATCCCGCAGCGCACAAGGCCGATGGACGGCTACCGGCCGGTGTGGTTAAAGCCGGGCGTCGTGAATATTTCATCCGCGGCGTGTTATCCTCTCACGCCGCCTCAACGGAAGGCGTCTCGCGAACCGAGGCGATAGGAACGCATGACCGCGGTCGGGCAGGATACCCTCAAAACACGCCGTACCCTTACAGTCGAAGGCAAGGGCTACGATTATTTCTCCCTGCCGGAAGCGGCGAAGACCCTCGGCGATATCTCCCGCCTGCCGGTCAGCCTGAAGGTCCTGCTGGAAAACACCCTGCGCTTCGAGGACGGCCGCAGCTACACGGTGGATGACGCCAAGTCGATCGTCGGCTGGCTGGAGAAGGCGTCTTCCAGCAAGGAAGTGCCGTTCAAGCCCGCCCGCATACTGATGCAGGACTTCACCGGCGTGCCGGGCGTGGTCGATCTGGCCGCGATGCGCGACGGTATCACCCGCCTGGGCGGCGACCCGCAAAAGGTCAATCCGTTGATTCCGGTCGATCTGGTCATCGACCACTCGGTGATGGTCGATTTCTCCGCCTCCGCCGACAGCGAGACCAAGAACGTCGATGTCGAGTTCGAGCGTAACGGAGAGCGTTACCGCTTCCTGCGCTGGGGCCAGGAGGCGTTTAACAACTTCCGCGTCGTGCCGCCCGGCACCGGCATCTGCCATCAGGTAAACCTGGAATATCTGGGCCAGTGCGTCTGGACGTCCAGTAATGGCGGCACGACCTTCGCCTATCCGGACACGCTGTACGGCACCGACAGCCACACCACCATGGTGAACGGCATCGGCATCCTGGGCTGGGGCGTCGGCGGGATCGAGGCCGAGGCCGCGATGCTGGGTCAGCCGATCGCCATGCTGATCCCTGATGTGATCGGCTTCCGCCTGACCGGCAAGACGGTGGAGGGCGTGACCGCCACCGACGTGGTGCTGACCGTCACCCAGATGCTGCGCAAGAAGGGCGTGGTTGGTAAGTTCGTCGAGTTCTTCGGCCCCGGCCTGGATCATCTCGGCCTGCCGGATCGCGCGACGATCGGCAACATGGCCCCGGAATACGGCGCCACCTGCGGCTTCTTCCCGGTGGACAAGATCGCGCTGGACTATCTGCGCCTGTCCGGCCGTGACACCCACCGCGTCGCGCTGGTGGAAGCCTATCTGAAGGCGCAGGGCATGTTCCATGAACCCGGCAAGCCCGACCCGATCTTCACCGACACGCTGGAACTGGACCTGTCCACCGTTGAACCCAGCATGGCCGGCCCGAAGCGCCCACAGGACCGCGTGCTGCTGAAGGATATCAGCTCCAGCTTCAAATCCGACCTGACCAAGGGCCTGGGCGTCCCCGCCGCCGATGTCGGACTGTCCGTCAAGGTAGAGGGCAAGAACTACGAACTGACCCACGGCGACGTGGTCATCGCGGCGATCACATCCTGCACCAACACCTCCAACCCGTCGGTGCTGGTCGCCGCCGGTCTGGTGGCCCGCAAGGCGCACGCCAAGGGCCTGCGTCCGAAGCCCTGGGTGAAGACCTCGCTGGCCCCCGGGTCGCAGGTGGTGACCGAGTATCTGGACAAATCCGGCCTGACCGCCGATCTGGACGCGATCGGCTTCCAGACCGTGGGCTATGGCTGCACGACCTGCATCGGCAACTCCGGCCCGCTGGACGATGCGATCGTCGATGCGATCGAAGACAACAAGCTCGTCGGCACCGCCGTCATCTCTGGCAACCGCAACTTCGAAGGCCGCGTGCATGCCAACGTACGCGCCAACTACCTGGCCTCACCGCCGCTGGTGGTTGCTTATGCACTGCTCGGCAAGGTCACGGTGGATATCACCACCGAACCGCTGGGCATCGGTAACGACGGCAAGCCGGTTTACCTGAAGGACGTGTGGCCGACGAACAAGGAAATCGCCGACGTGATCGCGTCGTCGCTGTCGCGCGACCAGTTCCTGAAGCGCTACGGCGAGGTGTTCAAAGGGCCGAAGCAGTGGCAGGACATTCAGGTAGAGGGCGACAGCGCCACCTATCGCTGGTCCGACGGGTCCACCTATGTGAAAAACCCTCCGTATTTCGACGGCATCACCATGGAGCCGAAGCCGGTTGGCGACATCGTCGGCGCTCGGGTTTTGGCGGAACTGGGCGACAGCATCACCACCGACCACATCAGCCCCGCGGGCAACATCCGCAAGACATCCCCGGCCGGCGAGTATCTGGGGCAGCGTCAGGTGCAGCAGAAAGATTTCAACAGCTACGGCGCGCGCCGCGGCAACCATGAAATCATGATGCGCGGCACCTTCGCCAACATCCGAATCCGTAACGAAATGCTGAACAATGTCGAAGGCGGCATGACGAAGCATCTGCCGGACGGCGCGGAAATGCCGATTTACGACGCGGCCATGAAGTACAAGGCGGAGGGTGTGCCGCTGGTGATTTTCGGCGGCAAGGAATACGGCACCGGCTCGTCACGCGACTGGGCCGCGAAAGGCACCATGCTGCTGGGCGTGAAGGCGGTGATCGTGGAAAGCTTCGAGCGTATCCACCGTTCCAACCTGGTGGGCATGGGCGTGCTGCCGCTGGTGTTCAAGGATGGGATGGACCGTAAGTCGCTGAACATCACAGGCGATGAGATCATCGACATCACCGGCCTGGACACGATCACGCCGCGAATGGAGCTGAATCTGGTGATCCACCGTTCCAATGGCACGACCGACACCGTGCCGGTGATCTGCCGTATCGATACGGTGGATGAGGTCGCTTACTATCAGCACGGCGGCATCCTGCAATACGTGCTGCGCGGGATGGCGAAGGCGGCTTAAAGTCAGCGTTAAGGCGCTGATACGGGGCTTTCTGGTCTGCATATGGACCGGGAAGCCCCGCTCTTTGACAGCCGGCGACGATGTTCCGGCCACGATATCCGGTCGATTCGCCGGATAGCGATCAATCCCCGGCGGCTTGGCCGAAGCGAGAGCTGGCAATTCGCCCCGTCGGTGTGACGTATCGGCTATGACGGCGCATAGCCCGTCCCTCGTCGGGTTGCCGCCAGCGTCATGCGCTGGCTGGCTGCTTCAGGACAGCGACGGGTCAGTCGTCGATTCGATGAATATCATGGACGCTCAGGCCGTTCTGGCCTTCGGACACGCGCAGCCAGTCGCTGTGGCGCAGGGTGCGGATGGTATCCTGGTAGCCGCTGTTCCAATGCTCCCGCATTGAACTGGCGCTGAATTCGTAGTCTTTTGCCTGCGTTTCGTAAGCGGCCTGCTGATAGATCATCTCCAGGATCGTCGCCTGCGGCATGCGTTCAAGCTGGGTCTTCAACGCCCGTTCGTTGGCGTCCAGCTTGTCGTCGGGGATTTTTGCCAGCAGCTTCCTCATCAGCACATCGCGGTCGTGCTTTTCGCGAAAGTAGTCGGTCACCAGCCGGGTCCGGCTGGAATACTGAATATCTTTCTGTCGAGCGAGGACGTCGTCCATGTCGCGGGGCAGGACGCCGCGGGCGCTGAACAGATCGACCTGGAAGATCAGCATGTGGGCGCAGGCGGCATTATCCAGAACGTGTTGCAGCGGCGTGTTGGAAACCAGACCGCCGTCCCAGTAGTAGTCGGTGCCGATTTCTATCGCGGGGAACGCTGGTGGCAGCGCGCCGCTGGCCATGATGTGATCCGGCAGGATCTGCGTTTCTGTGCTGTCGAAGTACGCGAAGTTGCCGCTGAGTACGTTGACCGCGCCCGCGGCATAGCGCACCGCGCCGCTGTTCAGCAGATCGAAGTCGATCAGGTTCAGCAGCGTGTCCCGCAGCGGCGTGGTGTCGTAGAACGCCGTGGCGGTTCTGGATCCGCGCGGGCTGAGCCACGGGTTTACCTTGCTGGGGGAAAAGAATCCCGGCTGCCCCAGTGCGGTGGTCAGGAACGCCGACCATGCGTTGGTCGCCTTGCGAAATGCATCGCCGTCCCAGGAAAACAACGAGACGGGGCGGGCGGTGATACCTTCCCAGAAGGCGCGCAGCCGTTCGATCCGTCGTTCAGGCCGGTTGCCGGCGATGATGGCGGCGTTGATGCCGCCGATGGACACGCCGGCGACGGTGTCGGGCTGCAGTCCGGCTTCATGCAGGGCTTGATAGATTCCGGCCTGATAGGCCCCCAGCGCGCCACCGCCCTGCAATACCAGCGCGATATGGTCGCAACCCGGCGGCTTCCACGGTTTGCGAACCGGCTGAAGCGGCGGGAGTGGCGGTGAATATCTGAATACGTCCATGGGATCCCTTCGATGCCGTATCCATTAGGGGGTCCTATGATACGCGACAATGCCGAGGCATGATGCGCTGCGGCATAACCAGCCGAATTAATGACATTGTAAGGATGGAGCCATGAGTCTCAAAGGGAAAGTCGCCCTGGTCACCGGTTCGACCAGCGGAATCGGGTTGGGGATTGCCCGCTGCCTCGCGGCCGCCGGGGCGGACATCATGCTGAACGGCTTCGGCGATGCCGCCCAAATCGAGGCGCTGCGGTCGGAGATGGCGGCATCGCACGGTGTGAAGGTCGCCTACAGCGGCGCGGATATCAGCAAGCCGGACCAGATCGCCGCCATGGTCGCCGATACTGCGAAGGCCCTTGGGTCGGTCGATATCCTGGTGAACAACGCCGGTATCCAGTTCACCGCCAATGTGGAGGATTTCCCGACCGAACGGTGGGACCAGATCATCGCCATCAATATGTCCGGGGTCTTCCATGGCATGAAGGCGGCGATTCCGGGGATGAAGGCCAAGGGCTGGGGGCGGATCATCAATATCGCCTCGGCGCACGGGCTGGTCGCCAGCGCGCAGAAAGTCGCCTACGTGGCCGCCAAGCACGGCGTGATGGGCATGACCAAGGTGGCTGCGATCGAACTGGCCAACTCCGGCGTGACCGTCAACGCGATCTGCCCCGGCTGGGTGCTGACCCCGCTGGTGGAAAAGCAGTTGCAGGATCGCGCCTCCAAGGACGGCACCACCATCGAGTTCCAGTCGCACGCGATGGTCGCCGAGAAGCAGCCGATGCACAAATTTACCACGCCCGAGCAGATCGGCGGGCTGGCTGTGTTCCTGTGCAGCGACTCGGCGGCGACGATGACCGGCGTGCCTCTGTCGATCGATGGCGGATGGGTGGCACAATAACCGCCGGGTGATGTAGAACCCCGCTGGTTTGTTATCCAACGGGGTTCGCATGACGACAGAAACCGCTCGCTTCACGGCGATGATGACCAAATCGGCCGATTTGAAGCGGCGTATCGCCACCGAACTGGCCGACTCCGTCATCAAGGTGGTCGATGCGTGCGAGGCCAGCCTGCGCGGCGGCGGCAAGCTGATGTTTTGCGGCAATGGGGGATCGGCGGCCGACAGCCAGCATCTGGCGACGGAAATGCTGATCCGGCTGCGGCCCAAGTCGGAACGGCAGTCGATCGCGGCGCTGGCGTTGACGCTGGACCCGGCGATGCTGACGGCTTGCGGCAACGATTACGGATATGATCGGGTGTTCGAACGTCCATTGCGCGGACTGGGACGGCGCGGGGATGTGCTGTTCGGGATTACCACCTCCGGACGTTCCGCCAACGTGATCAAGGCGATGGAAGCGGCCCGCGATATGGGGATCGTCACAGTCGGGCTGCTGGGCGGCAGCGGGGAGCCGGCGTTGAGCCAGTGCGACCTGGCTTTGCTGGTGCCTGACACCGAGACGGCGCGCGTCCAAGAGTGTCACATCGCGCTCGGTCACGCCGTCCTGGAATTGCTTGAGGATCGGCTGATCGCGCGGCCATACCAGTGAAGGTCCTTGTCACCGGCTGCGCCGGATTTATCGGCTACCATGTGGCTGAAGCGTTGCTGGCGCGCGGCGATTCGGTGGTCGGCGCCGACAATCTGAATGATTACTACGATGTGCGTTTGAAGCAGGCGCGTTTGGACCGGCTGCGGGACCGGCCGGGATTTGTGTTCCAGCGCATCGATATTGCGGACAGGCAGGCGGTCGGCGATCTGGTCACCGTGCATGCCGATATCGGGGGAATTGTGCATCTGGCCGCCCAGGCCGGCGTGCGCCATTCGCTGGTCGATCCATACGCCTACATCCACTCCAATGTCATGGGGCATCTGGTGGTCCTGGAGGCCGCTCGGCGGTTGCCGGCGCTGCGGCACCTTGTCTATGCCAGCACGTCGTCGGTGTACGGTGCGAACACCGAGATGCCGTTTCGGGAGACGGATCGAACCGATACGCCGATGTCGCTGTATGCGGCCACCAAGCGGGCCGATGAGCTGATGAGCCACGCCTATGGGCACTTGTTCGGCCTGCCGCAGACCGGATTGCGGTTTTTCACCGTGTATGGGCCGTGGGGCCGGCCGGACATGGCCTATTACAGTTTCGCCAAGGCGATCGCGGCCGGGGAGCCGATAGCGCTGTATGACGGCGGGCGGCCGCGGCGGGACTTCACCTATATCGACGACATCGTGGCGGGCGTGATCGGGGCACTGGACCGGCCGCCGGCGGGCACGACGCCGCCATTGCGGGTGTTGAACATAGGCAATCATCGGGGGGAGGCTGTGCGGACGCTGGTTACCCTGCTGGAGGAAGCGCTGGGACGCCGAGCGGTGGTGCGGGAGGTGGCACTGCCTGCGACGGATGTGGCGGAGACGTTTGCATCGGTGGATGCCATTCACGATTTGACGGGGTTCGTGCCGGCTACGGGGCTTGCTGATGGGATACCCAGGTTTGTGGCCTGGTTCCGGGGGTGGCACGGGGTCTGAGATGGCCTTGGATGATTGGTATGATGAAAAAACCGGCCTTTGTGGCCGGTTTTTTTGTATCTGGGTTATGAATGTGACGGATTGGCGAAAAAACTTTGAAAAGGTTGTTGA
>JAKBCJ010000240.1 GCA_021807975.1 Pseudomonadota bacterium
CATCCCGGCATGCGGGATTCCCGCGTCGCGCAGGGCTTCGGTTCGGCCGCGTTCGGCGTAACCCAGGTAGTTCGCGTGATACACCACCCCGCCGGCATCGGTGTCTTCATAATAGACACGCAAGGAACAGCGATGGATGGATTGCGGATTAGCAATCATTTAGGTGAACCGGCTTAGGGGCGATTGCGAAATAACCGTTTCGATCGGCGCTGGGTCGGTGGAGACCGTCATGGCGGGCGCAGGCCCGCCATCCACAGCTTGCAGTGCCCATCCGGGAAAAGGCGTGGATAGCGGGCCCGCGCCCGCCATGACGACAAAATTCCGGAGGCTTTCGCCAAAGAAGTCGCTCGTCTCGCACGATGTCCTCAGGTTGAATGGGCCGCTCACGCCTCGTCCCCCAGCACATCCAGCAGCGGCATCCCGGTTCGCGGCACCTTCAGCCCCAGATGCCGCCATCCGGGCTCGCCCAACATACGGCCGCGACTGGTCCGCAGGATCAATCCTTCCTGGATCAGATACGGTTCGATAACGTCTTCCAGCGTATCCCTCGCCTCGGCAAGCGCCGCCGCCAGCGTCTCCACGCCGACCGGACCGCCAGAATGGTGCTCCGCGATCCGGCGCAAATAGCGTCGGTCCATCGAATCCAGCCCCAGCCGATCGACCTCCAGCCGGGTCAGTGCCGCATCCGCAACCTGCCGATCGACCGGGCTGTTGCCTTGCACGACAGCGAAATCGCGCACCCGGCGCAGCAGCCGCCCGGCGATCCGGGGCGTGCCGCGCGAACGGCTGGCGATTTCGGCGGCGCCTTCGTCCGTCAGGTTCAAACCCAGCAGGCGCGCGCCGCGCACGACGATCTGGCGCAGTTCCTCCGGCGTGTAGAATATCAGCCGCAGCGGAATCCCGAACCGGTCGCGCAACGGCGTCGCCAGCAGGCCGGCCCGGGTTGTGGCCCCGACCAGCGTGAACGGCGGCAAATCGATTCGCACGCTGCGCGCCGCCGGCCCCTCGCCGATGATCAGATCGAGCTGGAAATCTTCCATAGCCGGATACAGGACTTCCTCGATCGCCGGTTGCAGGCGATGGATTTCGTCGATGAACAAGACATCCCTTGGCTGAAGGTTTGTCAGAATCGCGGCAAGATCGCCGGCCTTGGCAATCACCGGCCCGGATGTCGCGCGAAACCCGACCCCAAGCTCCCTGGCGACAATCTGCGCCAGGGTGGTCTTGCCCAGGCCGGGCGGGCCGTGCAGCAGCACATGGTCCAGCGATTCGCCCCGCGACTTCGCCGCCTGGATAAAGATCGCCAGATTCTCGCGTGAGGCCTTTTGCCCTGTGAAATCGGCCAGCGTCTGCGGCCGCAGCGACGTTTCCGCCGCGTCCTCCGGCTGCCGAGCGGCGGAGACTTCGCGCTCCTCGCTCATCCGAGTGCCCTTTGCGCCAGTTCTTTCAGGCTCTCACGGATCAGTCCGTCCAGCGTGGCGCCATCGCCCAGGCGTTCCAGCACCCGAATGACGGTCTGCTGCGCTTCCGGCCGGCGGTAGCCCAGGTTCACCAGGGCGGACAGAGCGTCATCGGCCGGTGTGGCCGCGACGATCGGCGTATAGGAAACCCCGGCGGCGGAGGTCGGCATTGTCCCGGTCTTATCCTTCAGTTCCGTTAGCAGCCGGACCGCCAGCCGAGGTCCGACACCCTGCGCCCGGGTCAGGCTGGCCTTGTCGCCAGCCGCGATCGCGCCGATCAGGTCGCGCGGCGACATCGCCGACAAGATCGCCAACGCGACCTTGCCACCGACGCCCTGCACCGTCGTCAGCAAGCGGAACCAGTCACGCTCGGCCCCGTCCGCGAACCCGTAAAGGACGATGGCATCCTCGCGGACATGCGTTTCGATCAGCAGTTTTGCCGGCGTGGGCGGTTCGGGCAGCACCGACAGGGTGCGCGAGGACGCCTGCACCAGATAGCCGACGCCCCCCACGTCGATGACGCAGGTGCCGTCAGAGAGTGCGTCCACCCGTCCGGTCAATTGGGCGATCATGCTGATCCGGTCCTGCGAGGTATCGTATCAAAGGGGACCGCGAATCGGGCGGCGATAGATTATACTCTATCATCCCGGGTTCGTACGCCCCGGCGACCGCCGATCCACGCGAAATCGGGCTAACGGCGGCGGGGAAACCGCACCATCGCCCCCTTGGCCTCGTCCCAAAGCGTGAATCTGGGCGCCCGCAATGCCTGCCACAGTGTCAGACCCGTCACATGTTCGGCGAACGCCGGTTCGGCTCGGTGGGCCGCCTGCAAGTGATAGTTCGGCACCCCGGGAACCAGGTGATGGACATGGTGGAAACCGATATTGCCGGTGAACCATTGCAGCACCTTGGGCAGCCGCAGCCAGGAACTGCCATGCAACGCCGCACCCGCGGCCGTCCAGTCCGCCTGACGCGCCCATAACGCGTGTTCGAACCGGTGCTGCACCGAAAACAGCCACACCCCGATAATCGACGCCAGCGCGATCACCGGCAGTTGCACCAGCAACACCGGTTCCCACCCCAGCAGCAGCGCCAGCGTCAGCAGCACCGCACCGATCGCCGCATTCGTGAGATAAACGCTCAGCCGTTCCTTCCGCCAGCCCTTCCGGGGCGTGTCGAACGGGATGCGATACACCAGGATGAACACCACGGGCGGCAGCAGAAGCTGCGACACCAACGGATGCAGCGCGGCCCGGTACAGACGTTGGCGCATCGGTGACAGCGCCTCATACTCCTTCAGCGTCAGGCAGCCGGAGTAGATGTCGCCGCCGGTCGGGCGCTTATCCAGGTTGTTCCATACCGCATGGTGGTTGGCGTGATGACGCCGCCACAAGGCATAGGGCGTGAACGTGGTCAGACTGCACAGCCAGCCCACGGCCTCATTCGCAAGACGCGATTTGAAATAGGCGCCATGGCCGCAATCGTGCTGGATGATGAACAGGCGCACCACAAGGCCACCCGCCGGCAAGGTCAGCGCCAGGCTCAGCCATGGGGAGATATGATAATAGGAATAGTACATGAACGCGACCAGCGCGGCATAAGGCGCGGCGGTCACCAAAAGCTGCGCGATGCTGCGCCGCGTGGATGGCGCCTTGAACGGCGCGAGCGTGGCCAGCATTTTACGGCGATCGATAGCCGTCGCGGCGGGCGCGGACGGCGGTGCTGCGAGATACATGAAAATCTTTTCGTGGGCCAAGGTTGACGCAGCCCGGGGATAGACGGCTGCGTTCAGTATGATCGGCCGGTGTTTACTTCAAATAGGCAGCCGCGCACACGAATCAAATTACAAACATGGCGCCGCCGTCGCAGGCCGTCGCCGCACCGCTAACCATTCGTTAACCTTCCTTTGCCATTGTAGGCGCCTCCAGGAGAGGCGCCCATGGCATCGTCCGAACATCTGTCCAACGCCCAACATCTGCTGCGCGCGGGGTCGTATTTCCGATCCGAACCCGCCGCCAGGGCAGCGATGGCCGGCGACCCGGCCGATCCAAGAGCGGTGCTGGTTTGGGGTCTGTCGGTCGCCGCGATGGGCGATGCGGACCGGGCCGCCCCGATCCTTCTGCAAGCCGCTGCAATGACCCCCGGAACCGATCATCCCTGCACCGCTTTTGCCCGGTTCGAACCGTCCTTTCCGCCCGACGCCATCGTTCGCGTGTTTCAGGCCTGCCTGCGCCTGGCACCGGGCGATCGCCGCCTGAACGCCGCCTTCGCCGATTTTCTGATCGACGCCCACCGCCCGGGACAGGCACTGGATGTCCTGGCCGGCATGTCGGACTCCCCGGCCGTGCTTCATCTGCGTGGCCTGGCACACGCCGATCTCAATGACTTTCCCGCGGCAATCACCTGCTTCGAGCAGGTTCTGACCCTGAAACCGGATGCGGCGGCAAGCTGGTCGAACCTCGGCATGGTGCTGAAAGTTGAAGACCGGTTCGACCGCTCGATCGCCGCGCACGACCGGGCCGTCGCCCTGGACCCCGCCAACCACCGGTTCCGCGTCAACCGAGCGACCGCCCTGCTGCGGGCCGGACGCTGGGATGCTGCCTGGGCCGACTACGAACACCGCTTCCACCTGCCAGGGTCAGCGGCCCCGGACCCGGCGAAGCTGCTTCCGTCGCTCGCACCGCGGGATTCCCTGGCCGGCCTGACCGTCGTGGCGATGCACGAAGACGGCTTCGGCGATACGCTGCAATTTCTGCGCTATCTGCCGTTGCTGGCCGAACGCGGCGCGCGGGTCGTCGCCTGCGTTCCGTCCACGCTGGTTCGCATCCTGCGCCTGGTCCCCGGGGTGGCCGAGGTCGTCACCGGCAGGCAAATGATCCCCCGGCACGATTTCATCTGTCCGATGTTCAGCCTGCCCCGCGTCTTCGGCACCACAACGGCAACCGTTCCGCCCGTGCCGGCGATCGGCCTGGACCCGACGGCGCTGCGCCAGTGGCGGAACTGGCTGCCGCGAACCGGGTTGAAAGTGGGACTGGTATGGGCGGGCCAGCCAAGGCCGCTGCTGCCCGGCTTCACCACGCTGGACCAACGGCGCAGCGCCGGGCTGGCGGCGTTCGCTCCGCTGCTGGCGCTGCGGGGGGTTGCATTCGTCAGCCTGCAGGCCGGACACGAAGCGGACCAGCGCCTGTCCGCCGCCACGCCATTGATCGATCCGATGCCGCATATCGAGGATTTCGCCGACACGGCCGCGACGATCGCCAACCTGGATCTGGTCGTCGGCGTGGATACCGCCGTGATCCACCTCGCCGGCCTGGTGGGCAAACCGGTGTTCCTGCTGGATCGCTACGATGCCTGCTGGCGCTGGCTCAGCGGCCGCCGCGACTCCCCCTGGTACCCCGATCTGACCATCTTCCGCCAGCAACGCCCCGGCGACTGGTCCTTACCGATGCAGCAGGCAGCCGACGCATTGCGCGCCTTCGCCGCCGCCCGGGGCGCCGTTATTCCCGCCGATACGGTTCGGGACCCCGCGTTCATCGCTTGACGGTTGGGTCCATAGCTTGGAGACAGATCGGACAGGCGTCTCAGGCCTATCTCGGACCAATGGACCTCGTCATGAAACGTTTGCTGCGGACCCTGGGCGGCGAGGCGGTTTGGCCGCCGCCCGTATGGCTGATGCGTCAGGCCGGGCGGTACCTGCCGGAATATCGCGCGGTACGGGCCGGCGTGAAGGACTTCGTCGCGCTGTGTACCACGCCGCATCTCGCCGCCGAGGTCACACTGCAACCGATCCGCCGCTATGGCTTCGATGCAGCCATCCTGTTCAGCGACATCCTGATGCTGCCCTGGGCGCTGGGACATGGCCTGGAATTCAAGGAAGGCGAAGGCCCCGTCCTGCCGAAACTACGCGACGCCGCCGCGGTCGCCGCGCTGGACCCGGCCCGGGTCGCCGGCCGGGTGGAACCGATCATGGAAACCGTGCGGCTGGTCCGGACCGGTCTGCTGAACGAGGGTTTCGGCGACACCGCCCTGATCGGGTTCGCCGGCGCACCGTTCACAGTCGCCTGCTACATGGTCGAAGGCGGCGGGTCGAAGGACTTCGCCGCCGTCCGCGGCATGGCATACAGCCAGCCGGAGGTGTTCGATCGCCTGATGGACGTGCTGACCGAAGCCTCGGTCGAGTATCTGTCGGCTCAGGTCGCAGCGGGGGCCGAGGCGCTGATGCTGTTCGACTCCTGGGCGGGCGTGCTGTCGCCGGCGATGTTCCGAAAGCATTGCGTGGCACCCGCCAAGCGGATCGTCGCGGCCCTGAAAGCCCGCCACCCCGGGATTCCGCTGATCGGATTTCCCCGCCTGGCCGGCACGATGTCGCGTGATTACACGGCAACCGGGGTGAACGCGGTCGGCGTGGATACCGGCAGCGACATCGCGGCCATCGCGGCGATGCTGCCGCCCGGCATGGCAGTGCAGGGCAACCTGGATCCGCTGGCGCTGGTCGCGGGCGGATCGGCGCTGCGGGCGGAAACGCTGCCAATCCTGGACGCGATGCGCGGCCGGCCCTTCATTTTCAACCTGGGGCACGGCATCGTGCCGCAAACCCCGCCCGATCACGTCGCGGCTTTGCTGGAGATGGTGCGTGCGCGTTAGCACTCGGGGCAGAATCAGATGGACCCACGCGCCGCATCGTTCGGGGCAACTTGCATGACCAGCGCCGCGCCCCGCCGCAAAATCGCGATCGTCCTGTTCAACCTGGGCGGCCCGGATCGCCCGGAAGCCATCAAGCCGTTTCTGCTGAACCTTTTCCAGGACCCGGCGATCCTGCGCGTCCCGTTCTTCGTCCGCCCGTTCCTCGCCCGCATCATCGCCCGCGCCCGCGTGGCCCCGGCGACCGCGAATTACGCTCTGTTGGGCGGCAAGTCGCCCCTGCTTGGCCTGACCCGGCAGCAAGGGGCGGCGTTGGAAGCCGCCCTGCCGGAGGTGGACGCCAAGTGCTTCATCGCCATGCGCTACTGGCACCCCTTCAGTCGCGAAGCCGTGCGGGAGGTCAAGGCCTGGGGACCCGATGAGATCGTGCTGCTGCCGCTGTATCCGCAGTTTTCCAGCACCACCACCGGCAGTTCGCTGGCAGCATGGCGCCTGGAAGCCGCCCGGGCGGGTTTGATCGCCGATACCGTGACCGTGTGCTGCTACCCGGTCGATCCGGAGTATGCCGCTGCCACGGCAGCGATCGTGAAGCGGGAATACGACCAGGCCCGCGCCTCGCTGGACCCCGGCATCAACCTGCGCGTGCTTTTTTCCGCCCACGGGCTTCCCGAGACGATCATCGCGGGCGGCGATCCCTATCAGTGGCAAATCGAACAAACCGTTGCCGCCGTTCTGGCCGCCTGGGGCGAACCGGTGGACCACGCCATTTGCTACCAGTCCCGCGCCACCCCGCAGAAATGGATCGAACCCAGCACCGAGGACGAAATCGCCCGCGCCGCGAAAGACCGTTCAGCGGTGCTGGTCGTCCCGATCGCCTTCGTGTCGGAACATACCGAAACGCTGGTGGAACTGGACGTGGAATACCGGGAGGTCGCGGAAAACCTGCATGTCCCCGGCTATTTCCGGGTGCCCACGCAAAACGCCGACGCCGGCTTCATTGCGTCGCTGGCGGGAATTGTCAGACACGCTATGGAATGCGGTCCCGGCCTGTGCAGCGCGGCCGGGGGCCGTTTATGCGGCGCCGGGCTTGGCGGATGCCCGTTCCCGGCATCCGCCTGACCGGGTGCGATCAGTCGCCCGGGTCGATCCACCCGATATGGCCGTCATTCCGGCGGTACACCACGTTCAGCACGCCGTTGGCACTGTTGCGGAACATCATCACCGCCTGGTCCGCGAGGTCCATG